>JACUUQ010000011.1 GCA_014859175.1 Lutibacter sp.
AAAACTTCAGAATATTTCAAATGACATTTTTTATGCAACCTTTGTATCATCAATAGACATTTTAAAAGAACACAAAGAAAGTATAAAAAGTGAGATAAAAATGCTAATTGATGTAAATCATATTTTAGAAAAAGCAGATTTACATTTTGCTTATCGTGTTAGAGATGAGGTTGCATTCTACCTTTTATTAAATAAAGAACACAAGTTAATTGATGACGAAGTTGCTTTTGATTTTCAGTTGGTACAAAAGGTGCTGCCGCGGATTCACGGAAGTTCGGAGCGGGTACAAAAGGTTTTGATTGAACTGCTCTATTTATTGGAAAAAGGAAAAAATGAAAATGTCAGAACAGATATTGAATTTTCAGATATTGAAAAACAATTTCCTGTAGAATTATTAAAATATAAGAGATCTTCAAAAAAAATACTCTTTATGCTTAAAAGATTTGATGAAGACCGTTTTACTTCATTTTGGCTTTGAGCACTCCAAGAACATTTACCTCTGAAAATGAGAAAAAGGGCACTCTTGAATTGGAAATTGTTGATTCAAACAGAAGCTTTTACAAACCAAATAACTTGGATACAATCCCTTTCAGCACAAAAGGATTGATAAATTCACAGCCTGGTTACAACCCATTCTTTTTTTATGAATGGCAGAAGGTGCAGTATTCTTATATCATTAAAGAAGATTCTGAATTTAGACCGCCTTTTGAACTGAGGCTTAATAACCGCACATTAAAACATTCTAAAAAGTTTAGCAATAATCACCTGTTAACTGGTCAATTTTCATTTGATGACCAGGTTGGCGAGACTAAGATTGAAATTCGTGATAATTCAAACAAATTAATTTTTGAATTGTGTACTGAGGTTTTTCCTCAAAAAATGGATTATAAATCAGACTATAAAGCTATGATGGCTGATATCTCTGGAATAATTCAAAACTTAGCCTACGACACTTTAAAAGACACCTTTAGAAGAGGGAAGGCAAGATTGTCAGGACAATCTACAGAATCAGAATGGTGGAACATTTTGGATGCCTTATTTGATCAGTTTATTGTAAATCTTGGGGTAATAAAAAGACAGCCGAAACACGAAATTCGGACTTCTGAAAAAGTACAGTCGGTAGAAAAGATAAAAAATTCTTCAAAAAAAAATATTGATTGGTTAAGAAAAAATGCCAAGTTTTCAAATAAGGAAGGCAAAGGAGTTAAAGTCACATTTGACAAACATTATTCACACGCTTTATCAGTTAAAAAGTATGTTACTTATGACACCTACGAAAATCGATTTATTGCCTGGGCAGTAAAAAATATAATAGAGCAACTGAGACATTATGGAAAGCGAATTGAATTGTCCTCAAAACAAGGAAATTTTTCATCCCTAACAAATAAAATTAAAACCTACCAAAGCAGGCTTCAAAGCATATTACATGAAGCTCCATTTGATGAGGTGGGTGAGTTTGAAAAGCGGTCTCAATTCTCTACATCCTTAACCAGAGGAGCCGGATATAGGGATTTTATGCACATATATTTACTTTTGACAAGAGGTCTTGAGTTGGCTGACAACAAGATTTTTAAAATTGAACAAAAAAACATTTCCACGCTATATGAATATTGGTGCTTTTTGGCATTGTATAAAATTTTAAAAAATGAAATAGGTTTAACTATTACTCACAATGATGTGATAAAAATAGTTTCATCAAAAATCAAAGTAAAACTAGAAACAGGCAATTCATCTGAAATTCGTTTTTCAAACAAAGAACGTAATGAAGAACTTAGTCTCTTTTATAACAAGGAATTTGGTAAGGATGAAATGAAAATCTTCACCTACAAGCAAATTCCTGACATTGCATTGAAATTTACCAAGAAAGGATTCAAAAAGCCATTTTGGTATGTATTTGATGCAAAATACAGATTTGATGAAAAAAGTGAGGACACTGTATCAAGTGAAAATCAAAACTATAATGTCCCTCAAGATGCCATTGGACAGCTTCATAGATATAGAGATGCCATTTTGCACACAATTCCTTCTAACGCAACTTACAGGGGAGCAATTAAAAACTTAGGCGGTATTATCTTATATCCTTATCCAAAAAGCGAAAAGGAATTTGAAAAAAATACTTTTTACAAGAGCATCGAACAAGTCAACATTGGTGCATTGCCATTTCTTCCAAGTAAATCATCATTGGTAGGTGTTTTATTAAACAAAATGATTAATAAAACCTTGCCTGAAGAGCATTATGAAAGATTTATTGAAATGGACAATTCAGAATACCTCAAAGAAAGAAATAAATGGCAGGAATTGGTGACTATTGGAGGCATTCAAAAGGACAATCAAAATGAACGTATCGATTTCATAAACAGCAAATCTATCTATCATATTCCCTATGTTAAAAATTTGAACTCTAAATTGTATTTATCAAAGAAGCTATTGCTATGTAAATCCGGTACAAATGAGGCCAAACTTTATGATGTGAAACATTGGGAAATATTGACAGATAAAGAACTCCAAACCATAGGGACAACTTGGCCTCATAGAGCAAGTAAATATGTTGCATTTCATCTTGAAAATGGCATTGAGATAAAAACACCTGTAAAATTGACGCCACTTAAATTTAGATATTCCACTTCAGAAGGTTTATCAAAATACTTTTCTAATCCGGAATCTGATAAAGGTTCTTTTTATCTCACAAATCCAGATGCTGCCAGACTATATCAGGAACTTAAAAAACAGAATTTAACTTTCACTCTAAAATGGGTTGATAAAAATGAAGACTCATTCCTGGTAAAATTTGTTATTGGTGACCTCCAAATTTATTCATCAGTAAAATTCCCTGATTTGCATTTTAGATTTGAAGAAAATATTATTCCATTGAAAGTATTATTGGAAAAAATATTATTGAGTTAAAATAACTCAATTAACAGATTTGTGGCTATTTTTGGTTTTAGCATTACATTTCTGCACATAAATTAGTAAATTCAAACACTCAATTTTATTTCGCAATACTTAAAACCTCATAAAACCTTCTCAAAAAAAATTTTAAAATCAAAATTTGTGTTTTTTCCAAAAATATAACACTGGCTATTTAATACAAAATAGTTGCTTTTCGTATTTTATAATTTTGTATTTTTATAGGTATTTCAATTTTATAACCAATGGAGTTGTCCTTTCCCTTATTCGCCGGTATTATTGCCGCAATA
The DNA here is from genome assembly GCA_014859175.1 of Lutibacter sp. Classification (GTDB taxonomy): domain Bacteria; phylum Bacteroidota; class Bacteroidia; order Flavobacteriales; family Flavobacteriaceae; genus Lutibacter. Next base: position 3,198 of record JACUUQ010000011.1, read on the forward strand.
TTGCACGTAATCTCAGGTCCAGATCATTTGGCGGCGGTAACTCCTTTTGCCATTGAAAGCAAAAAGAAAGCTTGGAAAGTCGGACTTTTTTGGGGCATTGGGCATTTGCTGGGAATGCTTTCCATCGGCGTATTATTTTTGGCATTTAAAGAATTGATTCCCATTGAAATAATTTCGCTGCACAGCGAAAAAATGGTTGGCGTTATTTTAATTGGTTTGGCCTTGTGGATTTTCTTTAAAATTTTTAAGGATGAAAAACAACACAAACACACCCACGTGCACGTTGAAGGATATCCAATGATTCACGAACATCCGCACAGTCATGATGAGGTTGAACCAATAATGATGAAAAATCCGCGTTTTCGAAGCGATGTTACTTTTACCATTCCCAAGCGGCCCCATATTCACCAAGCAGAAAAATCACATACGCACAACAATGCAAATTTAAAACAAGGCATGATTGCCTCTTTATCGGTTGGTTTTGTGCACGGTTTGGCCGGTGTTGCCCACTTTTTGTTGTTTCTTCCTGTCATCGGATTTACTTCAAAACTGGACTCAACCAAATATATTGTTGGTTTTGGAATGGGAACTTTATTGGCGATGATTTCTTTTGCTTTTATAATTGGAAACGTGGCTGCATTTTCAAATCAGAAGCAGAACGGCACTTTTTATAAAGGCATCAGAATGGCCGGCGGTTTATTTGCTTTTGTGATTGGGATTTACTGGTTTATGGCAAATTAAAATTCTAAAATCTTTTAAAACCCTAAATCCGTCACCCTGAGCCTTTCGGCTGCGCTCAAGACAGGCTTCGTCGAAGGGTGTAAATCAAAAATCAGCATATTCTCGGCAATTGTTCTCCCACCAGCGGACTCACAATTCGTTTTCCGCCAATTAAACTTTCCATCACCACTTTGTTTGGGTGTGCATTGGTGAATTCGCCAATAAGCGAGGCGTTTTTTCCTTTTTCATGGTTTCTCATCAAGGCCAAAGCCTCAACTTCTATACTTGGATCCACAACCACCAAAAACACGCCTTCATTGGCTACATACATAGGATCCAAGCCCAACATTTCACAGGCTGCCGCAACTTGTTTTTCTAAAGGAATGGCACTTTCTTTCACAAAAACGCCCTTTGAAATGTCATTGGCAATTTCGTGTAACACCGTTCCCAATCCGCCACGGGTTGGGTCTCTGAACAGTTTTATTTTTTCGCCAAATGCATCCAGTAAATCCTTCACCAAAAAGTTTAAATTGGTGGTGTCGCTCACCAAATCAGATTCAAATTCCAAACCTTCACGTTCGCTCATAATGGCCATTCCGTGTTGCGCAATGTTGCCATTCACCAAAATTTTATCGCCTGCTTTTATGTTATGTACAGAAATATTTGCTTTGGGATGCACTTGCCCAAAACCCGTGGTGTTGATAAAAATTTTGTCGCCTTTTCCGCGTTCAACCACTTTGGTGTCGCCGGTAATAATGAGCACGCCGCTTTTATCGGCCGCTTTTTTTACGGAAGCCACAATTTTCTCAAATTCTTCCATTTTTAAGCCTTCTTCAATAATGAAAGCCAAGGACAAATATTTTGGGATGGCGCCGCACATTGCCACATCATTTACGGTTCCGTTCACTGCCAGTTCGCCTATGTTTCCGCCTTTAAAAAAAATGGGCGTAATCACAAAACTATCGGTTGAAATGGCAATTTTTGAGTTTATTTCTACAATAGCACCATCGTGTTTTTGATCTAAAAACGGATTGCTGAAAGTGTTGAAAATTACTTTATCCAGCAAATTTCTGGTCAGTTCGCCACCGCTGCCGTGACCTAAATTAATGGTTTCAAATCCTGAGTTTTCCATTTTATGCTGTTAAATGAGTTGAAAAATGATAGTAGGCCGCGCAGGCACCTTCCGAAGAAACCATTGGCGCGCCAAGCGGATTTGCCGGTTTGCAGGCTTTGCCAAACTGGTCGCACTGATTTGGTTTTTTGATGCCGCGCAATATTTCGCCTGCAATGCAATTCGGATTTTCGGGCACTTTAATGTGGCTGATGTTAAATTTTGCTTCCGCGTCATATTTTCTGTAGGCTTCTTTGATTACATAGCCGCTGTTTGGAATTTCGCCGATGCCGCGCCATTCCCTGGCACCAACTTCAAAAACTTTTTGTATCACCGCGATGGCGGCTTCGTTTCCGTGTTCTTTTACCACCCGGGAATACTGATTTTCCAATTTATAAATGCCTTCTTCCAGCTGTTTTACCGCCATATAAATTCCCTGAACCAAATCTAATGGCTCAAAACCTGTGACAACCATCGGAATTTTATATTTCTCTACCAAGGGATAATATTCCTGCATTCCCATAATGGCGCAAACATGTCCCGCAGCCAAAAATGCGTCAATTGTGCATAATTTATCGTCTAAAATAGCTTCCATCGCCGGCGGAACCAGCACGTGTGAAGCCAAAATGGTATAATTGTTTAGGCCTTCTTTTTCAGCATGCAAAACCGATAAGGCATTTGCCGGCGCCGTGGTTTCAAAACCAACGGCGAAAAAAACGACTTCTTTATCCGGATTTTCCTTGGCTATGGAAACGGCTTCCAAAGGCGAGTATAAAATGCGCAAATCGCCGCCAACTGCTTTTGCTTCCAACAAACTTTTTTTGCTTCCAGGAACGCGAATCATATCGCCGAAAGAGCAAACAATCACGCCTTTTTCCAGCAATTCAATGGCTTTGTCAATTAAATTGAGCGGTGTTACACAAACCGGACAGCCGGGACCATGGATCATTCTAACTTTTTCGGGCAGCAATTCCAAAATTCCGTTTTTTACCAAACTGTGCGTTTGTCCGCCACAAATTTCCATAATATTCCATTCTCGCGTGGTGATTTTATGAATTTCATCTAGGTATTTTTTTGTGGCATCAAAATCCCGGTATTCGCTTAAATGCTTCATTTTGTAATGTTTAAATAATACATCAATTGTCCGACAGCAATGTTTTCGTCGTTGGGCGATAAATCTTTATGAAAGTACAATTTTATTTCTTTTGGCGCTAATAAAATTAATAAATCTACCAAAGTGGTATTTTGAAAAACACCGCCGCTAAACGCTATATGTATATAATTCTTTGATTTTGCGATTTCAACGACAGAAAATGCCAGCGTGTATAAAAAATTTAAAATTAGCTGTTCCTTTGGTTTTCCATTTTGATAATCATCACACATATTTTTAATGATTTCTGTTGCCGAAATGCCTTTTTCCGGAGCCGACAAATAACTTTTACAAGATTTTAAATCATAACTTGAAATGCTGTTTTCCAATAAAATAGCGGCTTCGCCTTCATAAGTGTTGTAATCGGTAATGTTTAAAAGGGAAGCAACGGCATCAAATAATCTTCCCACGGAAGATGTTTTTAGCTTATTCGTTTTCTTTAAAGATTGATAGGTTCTAAGTTCATTGGCAGTGAATTTTTCCTGTAAAACTTCAACCATTTCATCGGAAGCCAAAGAAAGTAATGACAATCGAGGTTCTTTAGCCATTTTATCACCCAAAAGCCAGTCGAAATATTTTATATGATTGATTCTTTCAATTTTATGATGTTCATAATCAAAAAATTCACCGCCCCAAATGTTGCCATCATCGCCATAACCGGTTCCGTCGAAAACAACGCCCAACACTTTTTCTGAAAACAACTGATGTTCACCCAAAATTGCTGAAAAATGAGACTTATGATGCTGAATTTCAACCAACTTTGACTTGTTTTTTTGCGCCAGTTCCTTCCCGAATTGCGTACTTTGATAGCTGGGATGTTTGTCGGCCAAAACCACTTCTGGCCGTTGTTCAAAAATGTTGATAAAGGAATTTACGGTTGATGTAAACCTATTGTAAACATCAAAATTTTGAAGATTTCCGAGGTATTGGCTCACATACAAGCATTCATTCGGATAAAAAGCGATGCTGCTTTTTAAATCGGCACCCATCGCCATAATTTTCTCTTCGGAATTGAGCTTTGCCTCAAAATAATTTGGCGCGTAACCACGTGCTCTTCTGAATAAAACTTGCTGATTAAATTTGGCGCTGAATTTTATGACGGAATCGTCCTGCGGATGCGAAATTTCCAGATTGTGCTGCACAAAATAATCGGCAACATTGTTGAGTTTTTCAAAAGCTTCCTTGTTATTCCCAATAATTGGCGAACTGTGAATATTTCCGCTGGTGGCTATGATGGGAAAGTTTAATTCATTGGCCAGCAATTGCAAAATTCCCGAGTATGGCAGCATCACGCCCAACTGATTTAACCCTGGTGCAACAGCCTTCAAGGCGATTTTTCCTTTATAATTTCCTAATTGAATGATGTTGATGGGTCTTTCGGCGGAAGTGAGTGATTTGCGTTGAAGTTCGTTTATTTTTAGGTCATTTTGCAAAAATTCCATCGAAGGAAATAATACGGCAAAAGGTTTGTTTGGCCTGTTTTTTTTGTTGCGTAATTTTTTAACGACTGCTGAATTTTCGGCGTTGCAGCACAACAAATAACCGCCGGTATTTTTGATGGCAACAATATTTCCTTCAGCAAGTAATATGGCTATTTTTTTAAAAATATTTTCTGAAGTAGTTGTAATAGTTTTCCCTAAATTGTCTAATAAAACAAGGGAAATTCCGCAGGTATGGCAAGTGTTGGTTTGCGAATGAAAACGTCGGTCGGCCGGATTTGTATATTCTTTTTTGCATTCATCGCACATAGGAAAATCGTTGATGCTGGTATGGTCTCTTTCAAAAGGAAAAGTGTTGGTAATTGCCCAGCGCGGACCGCAATTTACGCAGGTGGTAAAGGGATAATTGTAACGCCGGTTTTTTGGATCTTGAATGTCTTTTTTACAATCGTCGCAAATGGCAAAATCGGGTGTCAAAGGCAAATTTAATCGGCTGCTTTTTGTTGAAGGAATTATGTTGAAATCGGTAAACAGGCTATTTCCCAATTCAATAATGGCGCTGCTTTTTATTTTAGAAACCGGCGGCGGATTTTTAAGCAGTTTGTCGAAAAATTGTTGAATGGAATCTTTGGTGCCCGTAACGTAAATGATAACGCCTTCTTCATTGTTGGAAACGGTTCCCGTTAAAGAAAAGGATTTCGCCAAACCATAAACAAACGGACGAAAACCAACGCCTTGAACTTGTCCGGAAATCGTAATTTTATAGGTCGGCATTTAAAAAAGCTAAAAGTTAAAGGCTCAAAGGTGAAAGCTCAAAGCTCAAAGTTTAAAATTAAACAATTTACGAACGATTAAAACACAATTATAAGAAAAACTTGAAACCTGAAAGGAGCAATTAAGATTTCTGGTGAAGTTCTTCGGCAAGCGTTAATAGTTGTTCAATAATTTTGGGAATGGCATTTTTTACATTTGGGTTTAATTCAATGGTCATAGGCACCAATTCTTCAATGGAAACGGTGAACAAATGAAGATCGGGTTTTTCTTCCATCAAATAAACGGCTTCAATCATATCTTTAAGGCCAACATCGTGTACGCTTAATGCCGACGGAAAATCGGAAGCGAATTTTGGCCGAATCAGCGAAATGGTTCCTGCAGGTTTTCCATCCATCGTGGCATCAACAAAAATGATGGTTTTGTAGGCTTCGAAGCAATTCAGCAATAGAAATCCGCCCGTTCCGCCGTCTAAAATATCAACATATTCGGGCAATTTAATTTTAGCCATTTCCTGCATTACGTGAACGCCAATACCTTCATCGCCCATTAAATAATTGCCTACGCCGAGGATTAAAACACTGTTCGATTTGTCTTTTTCAAAAAAATAGGAATCACTGCTGATGGCTATGGGAGTTCTTTCTGTTGTGCTCATATTGTCTGGTTAAAAAAAGTAAATTCATTCGGCTTGAAATTGCAGCCCTTCGACTCCGCTCAGGGTAAACTTATTCTAACATTGCGAGTTGTGATGCAATATGTTCAACAGATTGCCTTCTCGCGTTAGGGGTTGAAGCGGAAATCCCGGCTTTGCGAGCTTATTCAGCAATATGTTCAACAGATTGTCACGCTCTGCTCGCAATGACGGATTGCAGCGAAAGACCCGACCGCTTTTTAGCGGGGAACGCCCAAAATATTTATTTATTCTTTTTTGTCTTCCTTAACTTTTTTTAATCGCTCTTCCCTCACAAATTTATAGCCTCCAAACATACTGGATACTTCGCCGCGACCTTCCAGCCAGTCGTGAAAAAACACCAAATACACGTGGATGATCACAAAGAAAATAAATCCCCACATAGCAATATGATGGATGTTGCGAACCATAAAGTCGCCCCCAAGCATTGGTGTTACCCAACTGAATAATTTTGGCAAAAACCAAGTTGAAGTGTCGGCATACAACGCAAAGCCGGTAAAAACGGAAATTAGCGCGATAATAAACAGGATGAGGTATGAAAATGCCGCCACGCTGTTGTGGCCAATGCTGATATTTTTTAATTCGGGTTCCTTGTCGTTCATTAATAAAACATCATTTTTTAAAACGTGTTTAAAATTGCCCCATCTTTTTTTGGAGAAGGGCCATAAAGTACGCCAGCTTGCAAATTGGTTGCCGACAAACGACCAATAGATGCGCAAAATCATATTAAAAAAGAAAATGTACGCGGCGATAAAATGGATATAGCGAACAATTCCAAAGGAATGCAAATTTGTGGCTTCTGCATTTGAAAGCAGTGCGGGCGGATTGGCAATTAAAAATCCGGAAAGGGTAAGCGTTAAAACGCAGAGCACATTTGTCCAATGAAATATCCTAACCGGCAATTCCCAAACCAATACGCGTTGAAAGTTTCTAGTTTCCATAATTTATAGTTTAACTGTCACAACTGGCAATATTTTGAACCTGGGAAATATGATTTCCGTGTTCATCGTATAAATGAACGGCACAAGCCAAACAAGGATCAAAGGAATGAATGGTGCGTATAATTTCTAACGGCAATTCAGGATTTGCTACCGGAGTGCCGATTAAAGCAGCTTCATAAGCCGATCTTTGTCCTTTTGGATCGCGCGGTGAAGCATTCCAGGTTGATGGCACCACCATTTGATAATTTTCTGTTTTTTGGTCTTTAATGGTTATCCAATGTGCCAACGCGCCTCGAGGCGCTTCCATAAAACCGACACCTTTGGCTTCGTTTGGCCAGCTGGTTGGTTCCCAACTGTCCATATTTGCCATACGCTCGTCGCCATTTTTAATATTGTTCATCAACGTATCATAGAATTCCAAAGTCCAGTTTGCAACCAATTGTGTTTCAATTCCGCGGGCTGCAGTTCTTCCCAAAGTTGAGAATAACGCATCAACAGGAACATTTAAATGTGTCAATGCAGCATTTACGGCGGCTTGAATTTCTTTATTTCCTCTTCCGTAACCTACCAATAAGCGGGCAAGTGGTCCAACTTCCATTGGCAATCCTTTCCAACGCGGCGTTTTAATGAAACTGTATTTTTCTTCTACATTTAAAAAGTCGTAAGGAGGTTTTGGTCCGGAATATTTGATGTTGGTTTCGCCTTCCCAAGGATGTCTTCCTTTGTCTTTTCCTTCCGCATAATCATCGTACCAGGAATTGTTTACAAATTCTTCAATTTCCTCGCTGTTTCTATGGTCAACATCAAATACTTTAGACAAATCTCCATTTAAGATAATGCCTGAAGGGAATTTGAAGCCCGACATATCCGCATAGCCATTTGTTGGGAAATCGCCATAAGACATATAATTTCCAAATCCTTTTCCGATAGCGCCCCAATCTTTATAGAACGATGCTATTGCCAATAAATCAGGGATATAAACCTGGTCGATAAACTCTTTTCCTTCTTTTAATAATTTTCCGACATGGGCCAATCGTTCTGCGTTTAAACCTCCGGCGCCATCAGAATTTATGGCACAGGCCATACCGCCGACCAAATAATTAGGGTGCGGATTTTTACCGCCAAAAATGGTATGCACTTTCACGATTTCTTTTTGCCATTCCAAGGCTTCCAAATAGTGTGCAACTGCCAATAAATTAACTTCTGCAGGTAATTTCATTTGGGAATGTCCCCAATAGCCGTTTGCGAAAATGCCCAATTGGCCGCTTTCCACAAATTTTTGTATTCTGTTTTGTACATCAGAAAAATAGCCCGGTGAACTTTTTGGCCAATTTGAAATGCTTTGAGCGATTTCGGAAGTTTTCTTTGGATCGGCTTTTAGTGCGTTCACAATATCAACCCAGTCCAAGGCATGTAAATGGTAAAAATGAACGGTATGGTCATGCATATATAAAGCGCCTTCCATAATATTGCGAACCATTTCGGCATTTGGTGGCACCGCAATTCCCAAAGCGTCTTCAACAGCCCTTACTGATGTTAGTGCGTGTACGGTTGTACAAACACCGCAAGTACGTTGCACAAAAGCCCAAACGTCTCTTGGGTCGCGGCCTTTCACAATGCTTTCGATGCCCCGAACCATAGTGCTGGAACTAAATGCATCAACAATAACACCGTCTTTAATCTCTGCTTCTATTCTTAAATGACCTTCAATTCTGGTAATTGGGTCAACTACTATTCTATTTGCCATTGGATTTTGTTTTAGAAGTCAATATTTTTTTCATTGGTTTTAGCTCTTTTGGTTCTTTCTGCCAGCTCTTTTCGTTTAGCAACATTTGCGGCAACGGCGTGTAAAGCAAGGCCTCCCACCAAAACGCCGGCCGCTACTTTTCCAACGGTATCTGCGTTACTTTCAACGGCAAATCCGGGAATTTTAGTGGTTCTTTCATAGAACGGTCCATTGTCCCAGAAATTTTCTTCACTGCATCCGATGCAACCGTGACCTGATTGAATTGGGAAACTAATGCCATTGTTCCATTTTATGTTTCCGCAAGAGTTGTAGGTCATAGGTCCTTTGCATCCCACTTTATACAAGCAAAAGCCATTTTTGGAATTTTGGTCGTCAAATGTTTCGGCAAATAAACCGGCATCATAATAAGGACGTCGGTAACAGGTGTCGTGCACCCGTTTTCCGTAAAATGCTTTTGGCCTTCCCAATCTGTCCAATTCCGGATATCTTCCGAAAGCAACCACGTGCATAATAACGCCAGCCATCACTTCGCCAATTGGCGGACAGCCGGGAACTCTTATGATCGGTTTGTTTTTTACGATTTTATGAATTGGCGTTGCGCCTGTTGGATTTGGTTTTGCGGCTTGAACGCACCCGTTAGTTGCACAGCTTCCCCAGGCAATGATTGCTTTTGCGCCTTCAGCAGCTTCCAAAAAGGTGTCTTTTGCCGATTTACCTGCGATACAACAATAATTTCCGTCATCACCTAAAGGAATGGAGCCTTCAACACAAAGAATGTATTCTCCTTTGTATTTGTCCATAACCGCTTTTTTTGCCGCCTCAGCCTGATGCCCGGAAGCTGCCATTAAGGTTAAGGTATAGTCCAAAGAAATTTTATCTAAAATAATATCGGCCACAATAGGATGGTTCGATCTGATAAAAGATTCACTGCAACAAGTGCATTCTTGGTAATGTTCCCAAATAACAGGTATTCTTGGCGTTTTCTCCAAAGATTCCGCTATTTGTCCAACCATAGAGTGTTCCAAGCCCATAAAAGCAGCCATATAAGTAGAAAATTTTAGAAAATCCCTGCGGCTGTAACCTTGTTTTATGATGCTTTCATAGTAGGTTTCGCGTTGTTCGTTATCAATAGGCATAAGTAAAGTTTTTAAGTAATGAAAAAGACATTTTACTCTTGTGCTTTCTGTTTAAAAAAAAAGCACAGAGCCAAAGTACAAATTTTTTTGAATAAATTTATCTCAACCTGTTAATTTAGAATGTTTTAAAATAAGTAAAATCGAGTTTTAATACTTATTTAAACCAAATAAAAATAAAAGAAGAAAATTCAGTTACGTTTATTTATTTGGAGATAATTTGTAAATTTGGCTCTAAACACTTTTTTAATTATGCATGAGTTATCCATAGCATTGGGAATTGTTAAAATTGCCGAAGATGAAACAGCGAAAGCAAAGGCAAAAAAAGTCAGTAAAATTGAACTTGAAATAGGTGTTTTGTCGGGTGTTGAACTTGATTCTTTAAATTTTATCTGGGAATCGGCCATTAAGGACACGGTGCTTGAGTTTGCCGAAAAAGAAATTATTGTGATTAAAGGAAAAGGAAAATGCGTTGATTGCGATACGGAATTTGAGATGGAAAATTTATATGACCCTTGTCCCTATTGCCAAAGTTATTTTAAAGGTATTTTGCAGGGAAAAGAATTGCGGGTAAAAGCGTTGGAAGTAATTTAAAACTTATTAATTATGTGCGGAACTTGTGGCTGCGGCACCGAAGATAACGGTCCGGTTATTTCAAAACCCGGAGAAGAACATCATTCTCACGGGGAACATCATCATCATCACGATGGTCATTCCCATTCGCATGGTGATCATCATCATCACGATGACCATTCACATACTCATGAACACGACCACAATCACAAAGTGTTAAAAATTGAGCAGGACATTCTTAAAAATAACCAGCTTTTGGCAGCAAGAAACAGGGGTTATTTTGAAGCAAAAAATATATTTGCCCTTAACTTGGTGAGTTCGCCGGGTTCGGGAAAAACAACACTTTTGGAACGTACTTTAACCGATTTAAAAGATCAAATTAGTTTTTATGTTATTGAAGGCGACCAGCAAACCTTAAATGATGCCAACAGAATTGCCGCTCTCGATGTTCCCGTAATTCAGATAAATACCGGTAAAGGCTGTCATTTGGAAAGTGACATGGTTTTTGAAGCTGTTAAACAGTTAAATGTAAAGGAGAATTCGGTTTTAATGATAGAAAATGTGGGCAATTTGGTTTGTCCGTCTATGTTCGATTTGGGCGAAAACAAACGTGTTGTGATCATTAGCACCACGGAAGGGGAAGACAAGCCCATCAAATATCCCGATATGTTTCACACTTCGGATATTTGCATCATCAACAAAATAGACTTGTTGCCTTATGTAAACGTCAATGTTGAAAACATCAAAAAATACGCATTGCAGGTAAATCCGAAATTGCAGTTTTTTGAAGTTTCCGCAACTACGGGCAAAGGAATGGAAGCGTGGTATAAATGGTTAGCCCCCTAACCCCCGAAGGGGGAATTTAAACCGGAAAGCAAAATTTTAAAATCAAAAATCTGTCACCCTGAGCGCAGTCGAAGGGCGTAAATCGTAAATCAATATGTGTTTATCAATTCCCGGAAAATTAATAGCAATTACTTCTCAGTTGGATGAAACTTTCAGAATGGGGAAAGTGTCCTTTGACGGCATTATAAAAGAAGTGAGCCTAACTTTGGTTCCTGAAGCGAATGTTGGCGATTATGTGTTGGTACACGTTGGCGCCGCCATTTCTACCATTAATGAAGAAGAAGCCGCAAAAACTTTTGAAATCCTAAAACAACTTGGGGAACTTCAGGATTTAGCCCCTGAAGAGGGGATTTAAGTCGAAAGTATTTACAGATTGCAATCTGACAGTTCAAAAAGTCAAAGGAGAAAGTTTAAAATCTGTCACCATTAATGAAGTCAATGGCAAAATCACAAATTATTTTATTGATATCGATTTATATATCATGCTAACTTAAAATCAAAAATGTTATAATTATCATATCGTAATCTAAAAGGAACTTTAATGAGCTGATAAATATTTAATGCCACAAATTGCGATTTACAATTTTAAAACTATTTTTACCAAAAAAGCTTGAAAAAAATGAATGAAAAAATTGCTGTTCCAGACGAAATAATAACGAGTAAAATTTATTTAGTAAGAAATCATAAAGTAATGTTAGACAAAGATTTAGCTGAACTTTATAATGTTGAAACCAAAAGATTAAAAGAACAGGTAAGAAGAAATATAGATCGTTTTCCGACATCTTTTATGTTTGAACTAACCACGGAAGAATATGCTTCTTTAAGGTCGCAATTTGCGACCTTAAAGAGAGGCCGACATTCAAAATATCCTCCATTTGTGTTTACAGAACACGGAATTTTAATGCTCTCAAGTGTTTTGAATAGTGAATTGGCCATAAAAATGAGTGTGCAAATTATAGAGACCTTTATCCAACTTCGAAAATTGGCAAACAACTATGAAGAAATAATGAAAAAAATAAATCAGATGGAATCACAAAACAATGAGCAGTTTAGTGAGATTTATGAAGTGCTTCAGCAATTATTAGAAAAACCTAAAGAAGCGCCAAGAATTAAAATTGGATACAAAAAAGAATGATTTATTTATTCCCTCTTTGGGCTTTATTCATAAGAATGTTTGTATGGTTGGCCACTAACAATTTTCAACAAATCGGCTTCAATAGATTCTCTTGGATATTCAACAAAACGTCCAATTTCTTTGTTGTTTTTGTAAACAATAAAGGTAGGAACTCTTTCAATGTTTAAACCTTCCTGTAAATTATCGGGAGTTACTTTGCTTCTGTTTACCGTAATCATTTCTAACTGGTTATAGTTGAAACCTGCTTCATCCAAAATTTTATAGAAAATAGGTGTTTGCTCTTGGCTATCTCCGCACCAAGTTCCCATAAATGCTTTTATGGTGATATCTTTTAAAAGTGGCGTTAGTTTTGCCATTATTTCTTTGTCTGTTTCATAAGACGAGTAATTTGGTGTGAACCACTCATTAAAAGGTGCTTCAAGAAAACTTTCTTTATTGGCAATACCAATTAAATTTCCTGAAGGATCTTTTAGGGCGGTTGCAATATTTTTTTGCGCGGAACAACTCATAATGCTTAATATAAAGACAAAGAAAATTAGTTTTTTCATGGTGTAAAAAATTATTGAGCTGTAAAACTACAAAATTAAATTAAAGAATGGCGTGTCATCACTGCCGGTTTTTCAATTCCCATAAGTTCTAGAATGGTTGGTGCAATATCGCCTAAAACACCATCTTCAATACGTTTCAGTTCTTTATCAACTAAAATTACAGGAACCGGATTGGTAGTATGTGAAGTGTTTGGCGTTCCGTCGGGATTTATCATTGTTTCGCAATTTCCATGGTCGGCAATGATAATGGTGGTGTAATCGTTTTTTAAGGCGGAAGCCACCACATCTTCCACACATTGATCAACGGCTTCACAGGCTTTTATCGCCGCTTCCATAACGCCTGTATGTCCAACCATATCGCCATTGGCAAAGTTTAAACACACAAAATCGACTTGTTTTTTGTCCAATTCGGGAATAATGGCATCGCGAATGTCAAAAGCGCTCATTTCGGGTTTTAAATCGTAAGTGGCCACTTTTGGTGACGGACATAAAATTCGGGTTTCGTTTTCAAAAGGTTTTTCCCTTCCGCCGGAAAAGAAGAAAGTAACGTGTGGATATTTTTCTGATTCTGCGATTCTGATCTGTTTTTTACCGGCTTTTTCCAACACTTCACCCAGCGTATTTTCCAGGTTGTCAGTTTCGTAAATAATATGAACATTTTTAAAAGTGTCGTCGTAACTGGTTAAGGTTACATAATACAAAGGCATTGTTTTCATGCCAAATTCAGGATAGTCTTTTTGGGTAAGCACTTCTGTAAGTTCTCGCCCTCTATCGGTTCGGTAGTTGAAGAAAATAACCACGTCATCAGCCTTAATTTGTGTTTTTGGCTGCCCATTTTCATCGGTCATAATGATGGGTTTGATAAATTCATCGGTTACGTCATTGGCATAACTTTCTTCTATACTCTTTAGGGCATTTGTCGATTTTTCGCCGGTTGCATTTACAACCGCATCATAAGCCAATTTTATGCGTTCCCAGCGCTTATCCCTGTCCATCGCAAAATATCGTCCGGTAATTGTAGCCAATTCACCGGTAGTTTCTTTCATGTAATTTTGAATGGTTTCAATAAAACTGATGCCCGATTTTGGGTCACAATCTCTTCCGTCGGTAAACGCATGCAAGAACACGTTTTTTAGGTTGTGTTCTGCGGCAACATCTAGAAATCCTTTTAAATGATCGATATGAGAATGGATGCCTCCGTCGGAAACCAATCCCAACAAGTGAATATTTTTATTGTTATTTTTTGCGTAAGTGATTGCTTCCAGCAATGCTGTTTCTTTCCCCAGCGTTTTATTTTTAACCGCCATATTCACCCGTACCAAGTTCTGATAAACAATTCTGCCGGCGCCTAAATTCATATGGCCAACTTCACTATTTCCCATTTGGCCTTCCGGTAAACCCACAAATTCGCCGTCGGTGCGCAAACTTGCATTCGCGTATTTGCTGTATAAACTGTCTATATAAGAGGTTTTTGCGTTATAAATTGCGGAAACTTTAGGGTCCTGGGTAATTCCCCAGCCGTCTAATATCATTAAAATCACTTTTTTGTGCATAATAAATAGGTATTATTTTGAAAAACACAAAGATACGAAGTATTCGTTTGAAGCGCTTTTGATTGCGTCATAAATTCTTGTGAAATTTACTAAAACGATTGAGAGAAAAAGTTAGAAGTTAAATATTAAATATTAAAAGTTTTTTGATGTAAATATTATGCTGAATTTCAAATCAAGCTCCCTTTCCTTGGGAAAGGGCTGGGGATAGGAAAACCGTTAAAAAACGCGTCTATTTCTTATATTTCTCAATGGCTGCCTTTATTTTTTCAATCCTGTTTTCGGGATCGGGATGCGTGCTCATTCTTTCGGAAACCTGATTTGGGCCAGCGGCATCTTTCAAAATTTGCATCACGCCAATCAATTCAACCGGATTGTAACCGGCACCAATCATAAATTTTACACCCAATTCATCACTTTCCAATTCATCATCCCTACCATAACTTAAATTGATTACATTGGCAATGGCGGCAGCACCTTGGGCCGTGCTCGGGTCAATGCCAACGGCAACTCCGCTTAAAATTCCTTCTGTCAATCCTTGTTTTGCCAAACGTTCTGCCGAATGGCGACCAACCACATGGCCAATTTCGTGACCCAAAACGCCGGCCAATTGGTCTTCATTTTCTAATTTTGAAAATAAAGCATAAGTGATAAAAACCTGTCCGCCCGGAAGCGCAAAAGCATTGATTGTTTGTGAATCGGCCAATAAATGAAAATCGTAGGCATAAGCTGTCTCTTTTGCAACGCTGCTGTGAACCAGTTTTTGACCAACCATATCTACCAAATCCTGGGATTTTTCGTTGGGATGCAAGCCGCCATGTTGTTTTGCCATTTCTGGCGCACTTTGCAATCCGATGGCAATTTCATCATCGGTACTTAGTGAAATATGTTGTTTTTTGCCCGTAAATTCGTTAACCTCACTTCTTGAATAATATTGAAACAACGTAAACAGCACAATACCAACGCCAATCAGCAGTTTAGCTTTTGAATTTCCCTTAAACATATTTTTTATATTTTGGCTAAATATAAGCAACAAACGTTATTTTTTATAAATCAAACAACAGAATTTTTAAAAATTGTAAATTCACGGCGTAAAAAGCATCAGATGAAACGAGCCATAACAAATTTTGATACACAAGGAAATGATTAATGGTGAACAGTAGCTGTACCAATATAAAATACAAAATAAACAGATGAAAAACACGATAAAATTCAATAAAGTTACCGAACGGTTGCCAAAGCATTTGCATCAGTTTATTGTGAAGCAGCCTTATGAGGAATATACAGCCCAAAATCAGGCGGTTTGGCGTTATGTAATGCGAATGAATATTGATTTTTTAAGTAAAGTGGCGCACGAATCCTATTTGGAAGGACTCAAAAAAACCGGTATTTCTGAGGATGAAATTCCGAAAATGGAAGGAATGAACCGCATTTTAAAAGACATTGGCTGGGCAGCGGTCTCCGTAGACGGATTTATTCCGCCCAATGCTTTTATGGAATTTCAGGCATATAATGTATTGGTAATTGCTTCTGACATCAGAACGATTGATCATCTTGAATATACGCCGGCGCCCGATATTATCCACGAAGCCGCAGGTCACGCTCCAATAATTGCAAATCCGGAATATGCTGAATACTTGCGCAGATTTGGCGAAATTGGCTGCAAAGCTATCTCTTCTTCGGAGGATTATGAAATGTATGAAGCCATCAGGTTGCTTTCCATATTAAAGGAAGATCCAAATTCTTCGGAAGCGGAAATTGAAAATGCGCAACAAAAAGTGGAAGATTTGCAAAATACGATGGGCGAACTTTCTGAAATGGCCCAAATACGAAATTTGCATTGGTGGACGGTTGAATATGGTTTAATCGGAACCTTGGAAAATCCGAAAATATACGGCGCAGGACTGCTTTCTTCTATTGGCGAAAGCAAAAAATGTTTGACCAATGAAGTTAAAAAAGTGCCTTATTCCATTGATGCCGCTACGGAAAATTTCGATATCACCAAACCACAGCCACAACTTTTTGTAACACCCGATTTTGCGCATCTAAGTTTTGTGTTGGAAGAATTTGCCAATAAAATGGCGCTGAGAACCGGCGGCTTGTCAGGCCTTCAAAAATTGATAAAATCTAAAAATATTGGCACGGTTGAACTGAGCACCGGACTTCAAATTTCAGGAGTTTTTACCAATGTGATTGTTGATGAAAACCACAAACCGGTTTATGTTCAAACCACCGGACCAACTGCTTTGGCGAGCAGGGACAAGGAATTAATCGGACACGGAACCGACTATCATATTGAAGGTTTCGGGAGTCCGTTAGGAAAATTAAAAGGCATTAATTTGGCCATTGAAGATATGTTTCCGAAGGATTTGGAGGTTTACGGAATTTATGAAGGGAAAAAAACAACCTTGCTTTTTGAAGGAAATATCAAAGTGGAAGGGGAAGTAATTACAGGAAAGCGCGATTTAAAAGGGAAGATTTTACTCATTTCTTTTAAAAATTGCACCGTAACACATAATGATACTGTGTTGTTTAAACCAGAATGGGGCATTTATGATATGGCGGTGGGAAAAGAAATAATTTCTGCCCACGCCGGACCGGCTTCTGTCAATTCTTTTAAGGATTTGGGCGAAGTTTCCGCAACCAAAACACACAAAATTTCTTATTCAGAAGAAGAAATCAAGTTGCATAAAATGTATCAGGAAATTGCTGAAATGCGGAAAAATGGCGATGTGGATTTTTTGAGATTTGATTTGATTTTTGAAAAATTGAAAGCGAATTTTGTATCAGATTGGTTATTGCCTTTAGAAATGTATGAACTTGTTTATCAGTCAGATATGGAAATTGAAACCGAAATTATGAACTATTTATTGCAGCTTAAAAAAGATAAAAAACACGAGCAACTTATCGCCAACGGAATTGGCCTTATTTCAAAATAGCGTAACTATAGTTACCAATGTAACATTTTATTGAATTATATTTGCCTAAATTTTAAAATTAAAAAGAATGGGTTTTTTCGGATTATTTGGTGGTGGAAATGCAGGAGCTTCAATTGAAGAATATTTAAAAGATGGCGCAGTTGTTATTGATGTAAGAACAGTTGAGGAGTTTAAAGAAGGGCACGTAAAAGGCTCAAAAAACATGGTGTTAAATGCCATTCCCACGAAAGTTGCAGAGATCAAAAAAATGAATAAAAAAGTGATTGCAGTTTGCAGAAGCGGCGCAAGAAGCGGACAGGCAACTTCATTTTTAAAGCAGCAGGGAATTGACGTTATTAACGGCGGACCTTGGCAAAATGTTGCCAAGTTTGTAAAATAAAAAAGCAAATAATAAATGAAAAAAAGAGCGGCAATTGCCGCTCTTTTTTTGTTAGAATTGAATCCCTAGTTTTATTTCTAAAACAAGTATTTTTTGATGCAAGTTTGACAAAAAAGCCTTGTATTCTTCAGAATCCGGATTAAAAGGTTTGTGCGCCAATCCTTTTTGGATGGTTTCAACTTCTTTCATTACAGAAAAAGTATTTTCTTGAATGCAAACGTGTTTAAAATGTTCCCAAATATAATCGACGGCCGTTTTGTTGGGATGAACCATATCGCTGTTGTAAAAGCGGTAATCGCGCAAATCGTCCATCATTATTTCATAGGAAGGGAAATATTTTGCGTTAACTTCTCCTAAAGTTTGATGAATTGCCGCAATCAAATGCGCTTTGCTCAGCGAATTTTCCACAAAACCATCTTTTATGTGGCGTACCGGACTTACCGTAAAAATAACGGTTGATTTCGGATTAACCACTGAAATTTGATGGCAAATGTTTTTTAAGGATGCCGTAATTTCATCAACAGAAAGCAATTCTTTTGTAAACTTTTTTTGGGGTACTTTATGGCAATTGCCAACAACGGCATTGGTTTCAATAAATCGGTAAGTCCAGGAAGTTCCCAAAGTGATAATGATGTGCGTTGCTTCTTTTAGCCGTTTATTGGTCGATTTAACGGCTGAATTTAAATTATGGAGCAATTCATTTTTGTCAGACGAACTTAAATCGGAATGCGCATCAAAGCAATGCCAGCGTTCATTTAACAAAAAAACATCCTTTTCGGTATATATTTTTTCATTTAATGAATTCAAAATTAAAGTTTCAATGGCTTTTGGGTTGAATAAAATTCCAAACGGATTACTGGCCGCATCAAACTTGAAATAAGTCAATTTTTTGCTGATATTTTCCGAAAAGCAAGAACCAATCAGCAGCAATTTAGAAGCATAATCAATCTGATTTTCTTCTTTTTGAAGCTGAATGTTGGTTCTGAAATTCACTTTTTTTGATTTATAATATTCGGCTTTTTTCCTATCCCCAGCCCTTTCCCAAGGAAAGGGAGTTTGATTTGAAATTTAGTATTGTGTTTTACAATTAAAAAACTTTTAATATTTAATATTTTACTTTTAACTTATTTTAAATATTCTTTTCCTTTTAGAAGTGCCTCCTCAATTCCTTCAGGTTTTTTGCCGCCGGCAGTTGCAAAATAAGCTTGTCCGCCGCCGCCGCCATCAATTAATTTTCCTAGTTCACGCAACACTTTTCCGGCATCCAACTGTTTTTCTCCCACCAAATTTTTGGCGATAAAACAGGTTAAAAATGCTTTTCCGTCAGCTTCGGTGCCAACCAGCAAAAACAGGTTTTCAATTTTATTCCCCAAATCAAAAGCCAAATCTTTGATGCTGTTTTGGTCCAAATCCAGTTTTACAGCCAAATAATTTATGCCATTTATAAATTCGGTTTGATTTATTAAATCGCCTGTTAAATTCTTTGCTTTTTCTTTTAATAAAATTTCTACCTGTTTTTTTAATAGGGTATTTTCTTCCTGTAAATCCAAAATTGCTTTTTGCGGATTATTTGTGTTTTTCAACAAATCTCTTATTTCATAATAAGCCCTGTTGTTTTTAAAATAGAAATCTTTAGTGGCATCGTTTGTTATTGCTTCAATTCGGCGAACTCCTGCTGCGATGGCGCCTTCCGACACAATTTTAAAATGCCATATATCTCCCGTATTTTGAATGTGTGTTCCGCCGCAAAGCTCCACCGATTTGCCAAATTGAATTGCCCGAACCGTGTCGCCGTATTTTTCCCCAAACAAGGCCATGGCGCCTTTGTTTAAAGCAGTTTCAATAGGGATGTTTCTGTATTCTTCCAGTTTAATTTTAGAATCTATGCGGGCATTTACAAAATCTTCTACGTCGCGCAATTCATCAACAGATAATTTTGCGAAGTGCGAAAAATCAAAGCGCAAATTTTTTGAGTTTACATAAGATCCCTTTTGTTCCACATGCGTTCCTAAAATTTCTCGCAAAGCTTGATGTAAAAGATGTGTTGCGGAATGATTGCAGGCCGTTCTGAAACGTTGTTTTTCATCTACAACCACTTTAAAAGTTTGGGTTGGGTCTTTGGGCAAACTTTTGGCGAAATGGATGATTAAATTGTTTTCTTTTTTGGTGTCTACAATATAAATGACGTTTCCGTTGCTCACTTCAAGATAGCCTTTGTCGCCCACTTGTCCGCCCCCTTCCGGATAAAAAGGCGTCATATTAAAAACCAATTGGTACAAGTCGCCTTCTTTTTTGGATGAAATTTTTCGGTATCGCGTTATTTTAACCGTTGCTTCCAAGGTGTCATAACCAATAAATTCTTCCTCATCATCTTCATATAAAACCACCCAATCATCAGTTTCCACAACAGCGGCGGCTCTTGAGCGCATCTTTTGTTTTTCCAGCTCTTGTTTAAATTCCTTTTCATTCAAGGTCATTCCTTTTTCTGAAAGAATTAACGCGGTTAAATCAATAGGGAATCCAAAAGTATCAAAAAGTTCGAAGGCTTTTTTGCCCGAAACCTCTTTTCCCGCGGTATTTTTAATAATACCGTCCAACAAAACCAATCCTTGGTCCAAAGTGCGCAAGAACGAATTTTCCTCTTCCTTGATGACGTTGGTCATTAATTGCTTTTGTGATTTCAGTTCAGGAAAATAGTCGCCCATTTGCTGACTTAAAGTGCTTGCCAATTTGTAAATAAACGGCTCTTTAGTGTTTAAAAAAGTAAATCCGTAACGAATGGCGCGTCGCAAAATTCTTCGAATTACATAACCGGCACCTGTGTTTGATGGCAATTGTCCGTCGGCAATCGCAAAAGCCACTGCGCGAACATGGTCCGCAATTACGCGAATGGCGATATCGGTTTCTTCGTTTTTGCCATATTCGTTGTTGGTAATTGCTTCAATTTCCCTGATTAACGGCGTAAAAACATCGGTATCGTAATTTGATTGTTTTTTTTGAAGCACCATGCACAAACGTTCAAAACCCATTCCGGTATCTACGTGTTTTGCAGGTAATTTTTCAAGTGAACCATCGGCTTTTCGGTTAAATTCCATAAAAACCAGGTTCCAAATTTCCACCACTTGCGGATGGTCATTGTTCACCAAACTTCTGCCGGAAACTTTTGCTTTTTCTTCCGCAGACCTGATATCCACATGGATTTCAGAACACGGTCCGCACGGTCCTTGCGCGCCCATTTCCCAGAAATTATCTTTTTTATTTCCGTTAAGGATTCGGTCTTCGGAGATGTGTTTTTTCCATAAATCGTAAGATTCCTGGTCGTATGCCAACCCATCGTCTTCAGAGCCTTCAAAAACAGAAACGTACAAACAATCTTTGTCAATTTTATAAACTTCAGTCAGCAATTCCCAGGCCCAGTCAATGGCTTCTTTTTTAAAGTAATCACCAAAACTCCAGTTTCCCAACATTTCAAACATGGTATGGTGGTACGTATCTTTCCCCACTTCTTCCAAATCGTTGTGTTTTCCTGAAACCCTTAAACATTTTTGCGTATCGGCAATTCGTTTTTCAGTGGCGGATTTTTGTCCCAAAAAATATTCTTTAAATGGCACCATGCCCGCATTGGTAAACATAAGCGTCGGGTCGTTTTTTAGCACCATTGGAGATGACGGCACGATTGCATGTTTTTTTGAAGCAAAAAAATCTAAAAATTGTTGACGTACGAGTTGTGATTTCATTATGGATTTATATTTTCTTGAACCTTAGGCAAAAATTGCCAACAGGTACATTTTTAACTATTTATAATTTTTAAAACTGAAATTCCGCTGTTAATTATATGCTAAAAAATAGCGGGTTTGCCAATTGTATAAAACATTTTGTAAATTTGTCGTTATTGCTTCAAATATGAGTCAATATTTGAGACAAAAATAATATAATTTTTATACAATGGCGAAGGTAAAATATTATTACGATTCAGAATCATTATCCTATCAAAAGATACGGCCAAAAAAGGGTGAAAATTTAAAAAAAATAGTCTTAACGTTGGCTTCTGCCACAGTTTTTATGATATTGGGTTTTGTTGTTTTCACCAATATTTTTGAATCTCCCAAAGAAAAAGATTTAAAACGCCAGTTAGAGTTTGTAAAATTGAATGAAGAACTGCACGCCAAAAAAATTGTTCAGCTATCAGAAGTTTTAGCAGATATCCAAGAAAGAGACAACAACATTTACCGATTGTATTTTGAAGTAAATCCAATTCCCGATGAACAGCGCAAGGCCGGGTTTGGTGGCGTAAACCGTTATAAAGCGTTGGAAGGTTTTGATAATTCCGATATGATTATTGACGTGACCAAAAACATGGATATTTTGGCGAAACAGTTGTATGTACAGTCAAAATCGCTGGATGAAATTGTGAAATTGGCTGAAAATAAGGAAAAATTATTGGCGGCAATTCCCGCTATTCAACCTATCGAAAATCAAAACTTAACAAGAATGGCTTCCGGCTATGGATGGCGATCGGATCCTTTTACAAAAGCAAGAAAAAAACATTTGGGAATGGACTTTTCAGCACCTATAGGAACGCCTGTTTATGCTTCGGGTGACGGTTATGTGGAACGCGCCGACCAAAATACTGCAGGTTACGGAAAGCATATCAGAATTGAACACGGTTTTGGTTATATGTCATTATATGCGCATCTAAGCAATTACAATGTCAGAAAAGGCCAAAAAGTGAAACGCGGAGATTTAATTGGTTTTGTAGGAAATACAGGGCGTTCACAAGGTCCGCACTTGCATTATGAAATTTATAAAAACCGAACAGCGATAAATCCTATTAACTTTTACTACGGAAACTTGTCGCCGGAAGAATTTGAAGCTATGCAAAAAGCGGCACAAATTGAAGGACAATCTCTTGACTAATGCATATAGATTTACCTGAAAAACGTTATTACAAAATTGGCGAGGTTGCCACTGCATTTGGCGTTAGCACGTCCCACATTCGCTATTGGGAAAATGAATTCGACATTTTAAAGCCAAAAAAAAACAAAAAAGGCAATCGGCTTTTTACCCAAGAAGACATCAAAAATCTAAAACTGATTTATCACTTGGTCAAGGAAAAGGGCTTTACGTTGGAAGGCGCAAAAAATAAATTGAAAGAACGGCCCAAAGCGGTAAAAAATAATCAGGAAATTATCACGCGACTGGAAGCCATCAAAGAAGAGCTTATTAAAATTAAAAGCCAAATTGATTAATTGCAATAAAAATAATATTTTGGGCGTTACCGCAAGGGTCGGGTTTTTCGTTGCAATCCGTCATTGCGAGCGGAGCGTGGCAATCTGTAAAACATATTGCTGAACAAACTCGCAATACCGGGATTTTTTTACCCTGAGCGGAGTCGAAGGGCAATCCCTAACGCAAATTCAATAAATAAGTAAAATAGCATCTTTAAATATTATCAAAAAAACTGTAACAAAATTGCTTTTTAATGTACCAATCAAACAAAATTATAAACTATTAAAAATCGTAAAAAATGAAAAAGTGGTTAATACCTGTCATCATAGTAGCAGTGCTGGCTTTCGCCGGTTATACTTGGGTAAAAAGTTTTTACAATACAGCAATTCAGCTGAATGAAAATGTTTCGGAAAGTTGGGGAAATGTGCAAACAGCTTACCAGCGCAGAAACGACCTGATAGGAAATTTGGTGAACACCGTAAAAGGCGCTGCCGATTTTGAAAGAGAAACGCTTACATCAGTAATCGAAGCGCGTGCAAAAGCAACATCTGTACAAATTGATCCAACAAACATTACACCAGAGCAATTGGCGCAATTTAACCAAGTTCAGGGTGGTTTAAGCGGCGCTTTAAAAAGTTTGTTGGTAACCGTGGAGCGTTATCCCGATTTAAAGGCGAACCAAAATTTCTTGAAATTGCAGGATGAATTGGCAAGCACGGAAAATCAGATTTTAACGGCCCGCACACGTTTTAACGAAGCTACGAAACCATTTAACAACCACGTTAAAAGATTTCCAAATTCAATTTTGGCCGGATTTTTTAACTTTGACGGCAAACCATATTTTGATGCTGAAGCCGGTGCTGAAAACGCGCCAGAAGTTCAATTTGATTTTGGTAAAAAAGAATAAATGTCAAACATTGAAGAATTTTTAACCGTCGCGCAAGAGCAAGCCATTATAAAAGCGATTGAAGTGGCAGAAAAAAACACTTCAGGAGAAATTCGTGTCCATTTAGAAAAAATTACAGATTTACCTCCATTGCAAAGAGCTTTGGAGGTTTTTCATTTGTTGGAAATGGAAAAAACCGAATTAAGAAACGGCGTGCTGATTTATGTGGCCATTGAAAGCAAAAAATTTGCCATTTTAGGCGATGAAGGGATCCATGCAAAAGTGACCGAAAATTTTTGGGCTGCAGAAAAAGAATTAATGCTTTCTTATTTTAAAAAGGAAGAATTTTCAAAAGGAATTGAACTTGCCATTTTAGAGGTTGGGAAAAAATTGAAAGAATTTTTCCCTTATCATTCCACTGACACCAACGAATTATCTAATGAAATTTCGAAAGGATAATAACCAATTATGTTTAAAGTGAAGATAAAATATATTACATTTTTTATATCCATTTTATTCGCACAGGTAGCTTTTGGGCAATTTACGATTCCCGAAAAGCCAAAACTGCAAACCAGTGTTTATGATTATGCAAATCTATTAACCAGCGAAGAAAAATCGGCTCTCGAAAGCAAATTAATTAAATATTCCGATTCCACTTCTACCCAAATAGTGGTGGTTACCGTGGAAACCATCAACGGTGAAGATATTGGAATTTTAACGCCAAAATGGGCGCACGAATGGGGAATTGGACAGGCCAAAGAAGACAATGGCGTTTTTGTGCTTTTGGCCAATAAAGAACGCAAAATATGGATTGCCCCGGGTTATGGGGTCGAACATAAATTAACAGCAGGAATTACAGGTGAATTGGTCAGAAATATCATCATCCCCGAATTTAAAAAAGGCGAATTTTACAGCGGTTTGGACAAAGGTTCCGATGCTATTTTTGAAGTTTTGAAAGGCACTTACAAAAGCAAGAAAACGCCAAAAGGCGAAACTGGCGGCATCCCAACTTTTGCCATTGTTTTTGTTATTTTTATCATTTTAATGGTCATTTTTTCCAAAAAAGATAAAAGCGGAGGCAACGATAAAGGCAAAAGATTCAGAAAAGATTCAACAGGAATGGATATTTTAACGGCCATACTTTTAAGTCGCGCCGGCAGCCGCGGATTTGGAGGCGGAGGTTTTGGCGGCGGCTCAAGTGGCGGCGGCTTCGGTGGCGGATTTGGCGGCGGTGGATTTAGTGGCGGCGGCGCTGGCGGCGGCTGGTAAATTTTTATTGTTTAGTTGTTTAATCGTGTAATTTTTTAATTCTTCCATATTTTAATACTCAATGAACGCATACGTTGAATTTGTAATCGCTTACCCAATTTATAGCGCCATGATACAATTTGCCATATTGGGCACTTTGGGCGATCTCATCTCCAAATGGATGCAACAAGGCAAGCTGTTTTTGCCTTATAAATTACCGATAATTTTATTAAAAATGCTGGAATGGGCAATCATCGCCATAACCGTTAAATACGCATTTGTTGGCTATCAGGGTTTTTTAACCAATTTGGTTGAACATCATTTTGTGCCTGAAATGGGATTGTTCGGAAGCGCATTTGCCTTGTCGGTTTTTATGAATTTGCAGTTCGGTTTGTTTTTGGTTATTTTTCATCGTTTTCTTGATAATTTAATTGCCAAACAAAACAATTGGAAAAATATCGACAAAGGCATGCTTTCCTTAATCTGGTTTTGGATTCCTGCGCATACCATTACTTTTATGTTAGACAAACCTTACCAAATTGGATTGGCCGCAATTTGGTCGCTTGTTTTGGGTTTTATTTTGGGGTATTACAACAGGGAAAGCAAATAGTTTTTTCTTTCTCCTATATTTTTCAGTATTTTTGGCAGGCAACCTTCAAATAAACAGGAATGAGTATCGATAAAAGCATATTGGCCATAGAAAATGCAATTCCATTTTACGGGCAACATCAAAAAAGTGTGTCGGCCAAAAATGTTGCCTGGCATTTAGACCATTCCCTTAAAGTAATTAACGGCGTTTGTGACGCCTTAAAAACATCAAATCCTGAAGATTATCAGAGCACTTCCAGCATACTGAAATTTTATATTTTTTTAAGAGGAAGAATTCCCAGAGGCAAAGCTAAAGCGCCAAAATCTGTGGTTTCAAATGATGAAATTTTAAAATCATCTATAGAATCTCAATTGGCTTTGGCGAAAATAAATTTGCAAGAAATTAAAAACTCACCTGCTAACAGCCATTTTCAACATCCATATTTTGGAAAATTATCATTAAAAAAGAGTCAGCGCTTTTTGGCAATTCACACCAATCATCATTTGGCGATTGTGAATGACATCCTTAAAAAGTAACATAACTTTCAAACCTCCCAAACTCCTAATCTTGTCTTCAGTATTCGGACTCCTGACTTTCAAACTTAAAAAGCGTCTTGCAGTCAATATTTGTATAATTTAAACTTCCGTATCGTAGTCTTTAATTTTTACAGTATTAATTCCCCCTTTGGGGGTTAGGGGGCTTTTACTTCTGCCTAAAATAAACAATTACAGGAACACCTTTGAAATCAAAAATTTCTCGCATTTTATTTTCAACAAAACGCTTGTAAGGATCTTTTACATATTGCGGTAAATTTGCAAAAAACACAAACTGAGGCGTTGGTGTTGGCAACTGCGTACAAAATTTTACTTTAATATATTTTCCTTTGTTGGCAGGCGGCGGACTCGATTTTAAGATATCCAGCATCACCTCGTTTAGTTTGCTGGTAGGAATACGCTTTTTTCTGTTTTCATAAACTTCAACAGCAGTTTCAATGGCTTTAAAAACGCGTTGTTTTGTTAAAGCGCTTATAAAAATGATTGGCACATCAGTAAATGGCGCAATTTCTTGTCGTATTTTGGCTTCATAATCTTTCATGGTATTGGTTTCTTTTTCAATCAAATCCCATTTGTTTACCAAGATTACAATACCTTTTCTGTTTTTTTCTGCCAGCCAAAAAATATTTTCATCCTGTCCTTCAAATTCGCGTGTGGCATCAACCACCAAAATGGAAACATCACATTCTTCAATGGCTTTTACGGCACGCATCACAGAATAAAACTCTAAATCTTCTTTAACTTTCGATTTTTTTCTGATTCCGGCAGTATCCACCAAATTAAATTCAAATCCAAAACGATTGTATTTTGTGTCAACTGTATCGCGCGTTGTTCCTGCAATATCAGTTACAATATTTCTTTCTTCGCCAATCAACGCGTTAATGAAAGATGATTTTCCTGCATTTGGTCTTCCAACTACTGCAAATCGAGGCAATTCATGTTCTTCTTCAACATCTTCCTCCATATCGGCAACCACAGCGTCTAACAATTCCCCGGTTCCGCTACCGTTAATAGAAGAAAGTGTGTAATATTCGCCCAATCCAAGGTTGTAGAATTCAACGGCATCCGCATCGCGCATCGAATTATCAACTTTGTTTACTGCTAAAAAAATAGGTTTTTTTACTTTTCTTAAAAGATTGGCAACTTCAACATCCATTGGGGTAATTCCCTCTTCAACATCAACAACAAATATGATATGGTCAGCTTCATCAATAGCAAGCTGTACCTGTTTTCTTATTTCTTCTTCAAAAATATCACCTGAGCCAATGGCATATCCGCCAGTGTCAATTACCGAAAATTCCTTGCCGTTCCAATCACTTTTTCCGTAATGTCTGTCACGCGTAACGCCACTTACCGAATCAACAATGGCGTCTCTTCGTTTTACCAAACGATTAAACAATGTTGATTTTCCAACATTTGGCCTTCCTACAATGGCTACAATATTACTCATGTGTTTTTTAATTTTTTGCAAAATTACGCTTTTTTATTTTGAAAATTATTTGTTGTCAATTCTAAAT
>JACUUQ010000177.1 GCA_014859175.1 Lutibacter sp.
CAAATTTAGCTTTAAAGATTTGAGATTTCACAAAGTATAAAAAATATTTTAGAATTTATATTAGGTATAATTGAATTGATAAACGGGTTTTTCAAATTTCTTTGAACCCCCCGTTTATAACCAATATTAACTCAAAACTTAGATATATTATATGCTCGGGTCTGCAGGAGTATTTGGATTGTTTTCTCTTTCTACGGATGGGTAAGGATAATAATTTCTATTCCTTTCATTGGTTGTATTTGCTTCAGAAGGAACAACAAAATTAGGATGAAACCTTTTGCTGTCTCCAAATCTTAATCCAGTCAAAAACAATTCTATACATCTATTTTTATAAATTTCTTCTAAAATAGCAGTTTGATTTGTTTCATCACCTGTCCAAGCAGGTAGGTTGGCATTAACACCAAGTGGGTCATTATTTTTTTGACGTACTAAATTCAATTGAATAACTGCTTCGGGCAATTGGTTTTGCCTTGCGAATGCTTCAGCTTTGTTCAATAGAATTTCTCCGTGAAGATAGATTGGAATTGCAGCTGTATTAGTTCCAAAGAATCCAAGCATTTCACTAAGGGCTTGTCCGCCGGCATCAGCGTTAGCAAATCCTGCGTCATTTCCTAAGTAAAAATCAACACGCCCATCGCCAGCTTCTGGAATATAAGCGCCTAATAAACCAAAATTAGTTTGAGGGTTCAAGTCGGCAGAATTTACAGTCCGATTCCATATAGGGTTTTGGTTGTTTGCATCGT
This sequence comes from Lutibacter sp., assembly GCA_014859175.1. GTDB lineage: Bacteria > Bacteroidota > Bacteroidia > Flavobacteriales > Flavobacteriaceae > Lutibacter. The sequence goes on from JACUUQ010000177.1 coordinate 744, forward strand.
AAACCCACATTGAATTTGTTGCATCACTATTATTTAATACGGCATTTGCAGCATTGATTGCCTCTGGATAATTACCGGCAATTAAATAATATCTTGATAGAAAAGCATTTACAGTTTTTTCTAAGTTCATGTTTGACCATAAAACAGTCGATTTGAATTCATCAGAGATTGGCGCAGAAGACATGGCATCTTTTGCTTCTTCTAATAATGAAATACAATTGGCAAGCACTGTAGCTCTGTCACTAAATTCAGCAGCTCCATTTGCAGCGTTATTAATTGGTGCTTGTTCAAACATTTCAATTAGAGCACCTAAGCTTATTGCTTTAAAAAGATTTCCGTAGGCTAAAACACCACTTCTTGAACCTGGCGAAAGTTCAACGGTATTAGCACCTTGAATTAATGATTCAGCCATTCCCTTAGCTCTTAATAGATTTACCCAAGGATTTGTGATACCGCCACTTTCTCCCGGTAATTCCGCACCTCCTTTGGCCAATTCATTAATGTTTAAAAACGTATTAGTTACCCCTAGCTCTCTAGTAGTAATTCCGGGTGCTTCTATAACTTGTCTTAAAGCAGTTACTGAATAATATTGTCTTATCCCTATCGCTAAAGCAAAGAGCCCTTCTTTTGTCCCCAAGACCACATCTTCTGTTGGGTTATTTGGATTTTCAAAATCGGTTTCACAGGCAGTGAATAAACCACTGCTAATAAGCAAAGCACCTATTATTGCATATATTTTTATATTTTTCATTTTATAAAAGTTTTAGTTGATTCTTAAAAAGTAGCTGTTACACCAAATTTAATTACACTTGGTATTGGAACAAGTCCCATAATACCACCTCTGGCGCCATTACTTTGTCCATCCATATTTACCTCTGGATCATATCCTGAGAAATTATCTATTGAGAATAAATTACGTCCTGTTAAAGTAAATTTAACATTATCAATTCCTTTTAAAGGATCTTTTAAGAAATAGGAAGCTGAAACTTCTCTAAGTTTTATATAAGAGCCATCTTCAATGTAAGACTCTGCAATACCAAAATTAGCAGCGCCAGTTCCTCTAACGCTTTCTCCTCTTAACTCGCTAGCGGTTTGTGGTCCACCTCCAAATCGATAAAACATACGTGTGTCCCAGCTTAATACATCAACACCTTGAACAGCATCAAATTGTAATCTTATTGAAAAGTTTTTGTATTTCAATTCATTAATTAAAGAAGCTATAAAATCAGGATTTGGATCTCCAATAACTTTACTTAAAAGGGCTCCAGTAGGTTGACCAGAGGAATCTCTCATAGGGACTGGATTTCCGTTAGCGGCGAAAGAACCTTTTTCTCTTTGTGGCAGTCCGCCAGCTGTTAAAAGTAGACTCCCGTCTTCATTTCTAGCATAGAATCCTTGATAAAATACACCTAGTGGCTGTCCGTTTTTAGCAACTGAAAAACCAAAATTTCCAATTCCAAATTGCTCTCCTTCAATATTATTTACTTCATTTTTGTTTGTAGAAAAAGTACCGGTAACTGACCAACTAAAATTGTTAGTTTGAATTGGCGTGGCTGTAATTAATGCTTCAAAACCTTTATTAGTCATTGTTCCAATGTTCTCAACTCTTGATCCAAAACCAGTAGAAGGAGAAAGTGTTCTGGCTAATAGTAGTTCTTCAATATCTTGTTCGTAATACGTAAGTTCAATACCTAGCTTATTATCAAATAGCCCCATATCAATACCAAATTCTAATTCGGTTTGTCTTTCAGGTTTCAAATCAGCATTACCTAATCTTGTAGGGGCAATTAAACCAGATGATCCATCAATGCTGATAGCCGAGTAGTTCGATAATCGATCAAAAGGTCCAATAGCTGTTAAATTTCCTGCTTGACCCCAAGCTGCTCTCACTTTAAAGCTGTTAATTGAGGATCCAAAATTATTTTTCCAAAAATTTTCTTCAGAAACTAAATAAGACATACTGGCTTTTGGATAAAATTGATTTCTTTCGTCTTTACCAAACACTGAAGAACCATCTAATCTAATTGCTCCAGTAACAAAAAGTTTATCATTAAATCCAAATGTTTGTTGCAGGAATCCTCCCCAAAAACTTCTTTCACTTCTACTTTCGTTAGTTGAAATTGAAGCTGCCCCATTCGTGGTTTTTACTCCTAAGGCTAGCCCACTAGAAGAAATTGAACTTAACATTGTTTTATCTGATTGCCAAGAAAAGCCACCAGTTGTTATTGATTTTATATTATTATTTATATACTTATCAAAAGAAGCACTTAAATCGCTGTTTAGTTGCGTAGTGCTTATGGAAGATGTTGAAGCTCTACCTAATGCAATTGTTGTTGTGCCTATTGGTATATATGAATTTCCTATAGATTCAGAATTATCATAGCCAAGAATATAAGTTACTTTAAGCCCGTCACTTGGGTTTAAATTAAGTTGTAAATCACTTATAGTTCTTTTGTTCTCTTGATTGAAATCAAAAGTTTCAATGTATTCTAAAATATTTGGATAAAAAGTCATTGTTGGATAATTGCCATCTACATCTGCACTTGGATCTATTGTATTGTTTGTAAATAGAATAGTTGGCAATATACCCGCAACATAACCACCATTAGGTTGGTCATTACTTTTACTTGTAGAAAAATATGTGCCAAAAGAAGCAGAAGCCCAATCATTTATTACTTGATTAACTCTAACTCTACCACTTTGTCTTTGGTAGTCTGTACTTTTTAAAATACCATCATTTTGCAAATGTGAAAACGAAGCAAAATAGTTAGTGTTTTCTTTGCCTCCTGATATAGAAATATAATTATCTGTACCTGTTGAATTGTCAAAAACCATATCTTGATAGTCATATCTGGTGGCAGGAACTTTATCAAGTACCGTAATATTGCTTGAAGCCCAGTCAAAAGGTTCTTCATTAAACTCACGTTTCTTTCTTAAAGAGTTAAAATTAATACTGCTTGAAACCGTAATTACAGGTTCTCCTGATTGTCCTTTTTTTGTAAAAATTTGAACAACACCATTACTTGCTCTAGAGCCATAAATAGCTGCAGCGGCAGCACCTTTAATTACCTCAATTCTGTCAATGTCTTGGGGGCTAATATCTGATAAACGATTTTGAACCACACTAGTTGTTCCTAAAACGTCGGTAGAGTTGTTGTTTACAATTACGCCATCAATAATATATAAAGGGTCAGAGCTACCATTAACGGTACTTGCGCTTCTTAATCTAACACTAATACCTCCTGCGGGATCACCTGAGTTTTGAGTTACTTGAATCCCAGCTAATTTACCGGAAAGACCGCCGGTTATATCTACAGACGCTGATTCAGTAATTGCTAAGCCTTTAACGCTTGAGATTGTGTTTCCTAATTGTTTTTTTGCAGTTAATGCTCCGGCACCTGTAATAACTACCTCGTCTAATCCAAGAATGTCTGAATTCATAACAACATTATTTACAATTTCAGTTTCAGTACCTAATGTTAATTTTATTTCTTTAGAAACTAGTCCAAGAGATCTAAAAACAAGCGTGTAATTTCCTGCATTTAGTTTGACGTTTAATTTGTAATTTCCGTCAAAGTCTGTAATTTCACCCATGTTAGTGTTCTTAATATTTACACTTACACCCGGAACTGGGCCAGTATTATCCGTAACACTGCCTTTTAATGTATAGGCAGTAGTTTGCGCTTGTAAGGTAAGTCCTAACATAACTAGCACAAATACACTGCTCATTAATCGAAATCTCTTATAAAAAGAGCGGTTTTTATTTGATTCGTTCATAAAAATGGATTTAAAATAATAATATCATGTCTCAAAAATAGTATTTATTTTCACATAACATTAATAAATAGTTAAAAAAATGCAAACTTTAACATTTAAAACAGCAGAAAACCGCACAATCAAAGATTCTTAAAAAATTGTTAAAGAATTTTAACGCCTTTTTCTCTGAAGTCATTGAATATTGAATCGTTAGGATCTATATCAGTCACAAGAGTGTCTATTTTATGGATAGGAGCAACAGTATATCTTTTTGTTTCGTTTAATTTATTTTGAGTACAAAGTGCAACAACTCTATCGCTGACAGAAATCATACACTTTTTTATATGTGAAACCTCCCAATCAGGCTCTGTCATTCCGTTTAAGGTGTTAATTCCTCCAGTTCCCATAAAGCATAAATCGGCTCTCAATTCAGAAATTGAGGAAACAACATCAAGTCCAACAGTAACTTGTGCGGGTTTATGCAACTTTCCTCCTATAAATATAATTTCTATTGAAGGATGCTCCGTAAGTTGGAGTGCGATTGGTAGGCTGTAAGTATATATAGTGCAATTTATGTCGGACGGGATAATTTTGGCAAGTTGCAGGTTTGTAGTGCTTCCGCTCATAATAATAACCTGGCCTGATTTGATAAGCCTTACCGCTTTTTTAGCAATGATATTTTTTTCTTCTAAATTGTAAGTGCTTCTTTCGCCATAAGACGGAGTGCCAGTTTCAATTGGTAGCGCCCCGCCGTGGACCTTTCTTATCAATCCTTTGGCCGATAAGTCATTAAGGTCGCGCCTTATGGTGTCTTCAGAAACATTTAATTCAATGCTCAGGTCTGCAGATAGAACCTTTCTGTTTAATATAATTTTATCTAAAATATGATAATGTCTTTCTTCCTTTAGCATAATATTATGTTTTTTTAATTGCAAAAACAACGACAAAGATGCAATTTTTTTTGGCTATTTTAATTATTTATGCTTAATAAATTTAAAAAAGGCCAGTGGAATTAGTTGTTATTAGATTATTTGTGTTGGGATGTTATCTTCAAAAAATTGTTAATTGTGCAAGATAATTCATATTCAATTGATGTTGCTTTGTTATTTTTGGCTAAGTTCTAAAATAAACAGCTTATGCGTTAGGGATTACTTCACCTATTATTTATTTTTTATAGGAGTT
>JACUUQ010000178.1 GCA_014859175.1 Lutibacter sp.
GGTATCCAGGAAGCAAGACCCAATCAGGTTGCTGATATTTCAAATGGCCTTTCGTAATACAGCCAAGTTGGTATGGGAAGAGAAGGTGAAGGAAAAGGGGAATCTTCCAATATTTATTATAAAAAAGACCGATTTATTTTAAAAGAAACCAATACTTTTTGGCTTTCCGAAACCCCAAACATCATTTCAAAAGGCTGGGATGCCGCCTTTAACAGGGTCTGCACCTATGCCCTATTTAACGACACCATTGCAAATAAATATATTTGGGTTTTCAATACCCATTTAGATCACATTGGCGAAGTTGCAAGAACAAAAGGAATTGAACTTATTCTTTCAAAAATCGCCGAATTAAATTCACAAAACTATCCTGTTATTTTTATGGGCGATTTTAATTCTGAACCAACTGACGACAGAATTATTTCGCTAAAATCCCATATGAATGACTGCAGGGACATTTCCGAAGAAAAACCTTTTGGTCCATCAGGAACATTTAACGGATTTAACCATCATGAACCTGTGACTTTATTGATAGATTATATTTTTGTGTCTAAAAACAATAAATTAAAAGTTAAAAAATACGGTATCTTAAGTGATTCAAAAGATTTGAAATATCCTTCAGACCATTTACCAATTTTTGTTAAGTTAAGTTATGTCAAATGAAAAATAAAATATTTATGATGATGAAATCGCTAATTCTACTATTTTCTTTTATTGCTTTAAACAATTGCAGCAAACAAAACAATGAAGACAATCCAGTGCCCGTACCGCCAATAGTTGTTACCAATGAAGTTGATTTTTGGCTTACAAAATCCGACCAGTCTGTAAAACTTCAAAAACAAACCGGCGTTCTGGCATTTAATGATTCGTATAATAATTATCCGAATATTGAAGTAAATGATTCCCAAACTTTTCAAACTGTTGATGGATTTGGATTTTCGTTAACCGGTGGAAGCGCCCAAGTAATCAATTCATTAACTGCTTCAAAAAAACAAGAATTATTGCAAGAATTATTTGGGTCAGGCAACAATTCCATTGCCATAAGTTATTTAAGAATAAGCATTGGCGCCTCAGATTTGGATGCCACCGTTTTTTCATACAACGATTTACCCGCAGGACAAACTGACATGAACTTGACACAATTTAGTTTGGCTCCGGATAAAATAAATTTAATTCCGCTGTTAAAAGAAATATTGGCAATAAATCCAGCTATAAAAATAATGGGAAGCCCTTGGTCCCCCCCTGTTTGGATGAAAGACAACAACAGCAGTATTGGCGGCAGTTTACAACCTAAATATTACGGTGTTTATGCGCAATATTTTGTGAAATATATCCAAAAAATGAAAGAAGAAGGCATTAATATTGATGCCATCACCATACAAAATGAACCGTTGCATCCGGGAAATAACCCAAGTTTGTTAATGCTTGCCCCGCAACAAGCCGATTTTATTAAAAATCATTTAGGCCCTGCCTTCCAATCAGCAGCAATTAACACAAAAATTATTATTTACGATCACAATTGCGACAAACCTGATTATCCGATTACCGTTTTAAATGATGCGGCAGCAAAACAATATATTGCCGGTTCTGCTTTCCATTTATACGCAGGTGACATCAGTGCTTTATCAACTGTTAAAAATGCGCACCCCGACAAAGATTTATATTTTACCGAGCAATATACGCCAAGTAACGGTGATTTCAGCGGCGATTTAAAATGGCATTTAAAGAATGTGGTTATTGGGTCTATGAGAAATTGGAGCAAAACTGCACTTGAATGGAATTTGGCAAATGATGCTTAATTTGGTCCGCATACACCAGGCGGCTGCACAACTTGTAAAGGTGGCATCACCATAAACAGCAGCACTTCCTACACACAAAATGTAGGCTATTATATTGTTGCCCACGCTTCTAAATTTGTCCCAACAGGATCCATAAGAATTGGAAGCAACAGCATTGGTAATTTGCACAATGTGGCTTTCAAAACGCCAGCCGGAAAAAAGGTGTTAATCGTGGTTAATGAGGGCAGCAATGCTGCTTTATTTAATATAAAATACAATAACAAATGGATTACAACATCCTTAGATAGTGGTTCTGCCGGAACATATCTTTGGTAAAAAAAGTCATATTAAATTATAAAAAAATGAAAAAAATAACCTTAACCGTTCTTGCATTAATAGCGATTATTGGATGCACCCCGAAAAAAAGTGAGACAAAAACTGCCGAAACGATTGTAACAAATGATGAACATAAAACCTTAATGGTTTATACATCTGCCCACAATACGGATTTAAAATTAACGCTTACAGATTCTGTAAAATTTAGCGATTTTAAACAACCTTTGGAAACAGAATCCGCTATTCTGGTTGATCCGGGAAAAGAATTTCAAACCTTTTTAGGAATTGGCGCTGCGTTGACCGATGCTTCTGCTGAAACTTTTTACAAGTTGTCAAAAGAAAATCAGAACCGTTTTATGGAAGCATATTACAGTGTAGATAAAGGAATTGGCTATAGCTTGGCAAGAACCATTATCCACAGCTGTGATTTCTCAAGCGCAAGCTATACCTATATTGAAGAAGGTGATGCCGAATTAAAAACCTTCAATATTGATCACGACAAACAATTTAGATTGCCATTCACAAAATTGGCCATTGCCGCTGCCGGAGGAAAATTAACCATGTATGCAAGTCCTTGGAGTCCGCCCGCATTTATGAAAACAAACAACAATATGTTGAAAGGCGGAAAGTTAAAACCAGAATTTTTCCAGCCTTGGGCAAATTATTACGCAAAATTCATAAAAGCCTATGAAAAAGAAGGAATCCCAATTTGGGGATTGACCATCCAAAATGAGCCTATGGCAACCCAAACTTGGGAATCTTGCATTTACACTGCTGAAGAAGAACGCGATTTCTTAAAAAATTACTTGGGGCCAACTTTGGAAAAAGAAGGTTTGGGCGATAAAAAAATTATTGTTTGGGACCACAACCGCGATTTGATGTTTCAGCGTGCAAGTGTCATCTTAAATGATCCTGAAGCCTCAAAATACGTGTGGGGAGTTGGTTTTCATTGGTATGAAGACTGGAAAGACGGCGTTCCGATGTTTAATAATGTAAAAGCTGTTAATGAAGCTTTTCCTGATAAAAATTTGATTTTTACCGAAGGCACCAACGAAAAATTTGACTTAACCAGAATTGTGTCTGAAGATCCAAAATTGGCAGAACGTTATGGGAAATCGATGATCAATGATTTTAACAACGGAACGGTTGCCTGGACAGACTGGAATATTTTATTGGATGAAACAGGCGGACCAAACCACGTGGGCAATTTATGCTTTGCCCCTGTTATTGGCGACACAAAAACAGATGAACTTCTGTTTACAAATTCCTATTATTATATTGGGCATTTTTCAAAATTCATTCGTCCGGGTGCAAAAAGAATTTCAAGCGTATCAAGCGCAAATAACATAATGACCACCGCATTTAAAAATGTGGACGGAAGCATTGTTATTGTGGTGATGAACCAAGGAGATACAGAAATTTCTTACAGCGTTACCATGAACTCAAAAACGGCCGAACTGAGTTCACTGCCCCATTCCATTCAAACAATTGTACTATAAGTTAACCTTAACCCTGAGCGGATCCGAAGGGAAAAATAAATAAACCAACCAATAACCAATAAAATGAAAAAATCATACACCATTTCCATCAGCCTCATTGTTGCTATGGGCGGATTCCTTCTGGGTTTCGACAGTGCAGTGATTTCTGGTGCCGTAAACGGAATCCGAACTTATTTTGAAATGTCCGATTGGCAACTCGGATTTGCAGTAGGCTGCGTCATTTTTGGCGCCATGGCAGGAAACATAACTGCCGGTCCTTTAAGTGACAAATTCGGAAGAAGAAAAATATTGATAGTTACCGCAATGTTATTCACTATTTCGGCAATCTGGTCAGCAACTGCAACTGATTATATATCATTTGTTATCGCCAGAATCATTGGAGGCGTTGGCATCGGTGGCGCCATCTTAATCGCCCCTATTTATATTGCAGAAATTGCGCCTCCTAAACTAAGAGGAAGCTTGGTTTCATTGAACCAATTGAATATTGTGCTGGGTATTTCCGTAGCTTATTTTTCAAATTATTTTTTGAAAGATTTGCCGGGCGAAAGCTGGAGATGGATGTTAGGTGTTGAGGCAATTCCTGCACTTATTTACTTTTTCGCACTTTTCTTGGTTCCTAGAAGTCCGAGATGGTTAATTCAACGTTTAAATGAAGTTGTGCTTGCTAAAAAGATATTGATAAAAATTGGAGGTGAAGAATTTGCCGATACCACCATTGGAGAAATTCAAAGAGGAATCGACAAAAAAGAAGCCAAAGGAACTTATGCCGATTTTTTCAGCAAAAGAATGAGTGTAATAGTAATTATTGCTTTCGGATTGGCCTTTTTTCAACAAATTACAGGAATCAATGCCATTTTCTACTATGCACCAACCATTTTTGAACAAGCAGGCGGAAGTACGGATGCATCATTTTTGCAGGCCATCGTTGTTGGACTTACCAATTTGGTGTTCACTTTTGTGGCCATTTGGTTTATTGATAAATTAGGTCGAAAACCTTTATTAATGATTGGTACTTCAGCAATGGCAATTGCTTTAACAATGGCAACTTTAGCCTTTAACAATGCAACCTACAGTTTTAATGATACAACCATTGCTAAAATTGGCAATGCAGATATTAAATCGTCTTTAACAACCTTAAGCGGATCAACATTTATTTCACAAAATGAATTATTTGCCGGTGTTGCGCCATTACTAAGTGAAAAACAACTTATTGAATTTAAACAAAACGAAGTTAAAAATTTCATCAGCATCAACGCCAATTTGGTATTGATTGCCATTTTGTTGTATGTTGCTGCATTTGCCATCTCTTTGGGACCGGTAATGTGGACAATGTTGTCCGAAATTTTCCCGGGAAACGTTAAAGGAATAGCCATCTCCGTGGTTGGATTTTTTAACTCGTTGGTAAGTTATACCGTTACGCAATTTTTCCCTTGGGAACTTACAAATCTAGGGCCAACCGTAACTTTTGCCATTTATGCGGGCATGGCTGTTTTATCTGTACTGTTTGTTTATAACTATGTGATAGAAACGAAAGGGAAAACTTTGGAAGAAGTTGAAGAATTATTAATAAAATCATAACACCTAAAATGAAAACCCTTACAATTATTATGTTTTGTTTATTTAGCTTGATGTCGTGTGCTGAAATCCCGCAAAAAAAAACAGTTGAATTGCCTCAGCAAAAAGCGGCAAAAATAACTTTAACCAATACCAATGGTCAATACCAGTTATTTGTAAATGGTAATCCATTTTATATCAAAGGCGCCGGATTGGAATTTGGAAAAATAGCCTCAGTCGCAAAACATGGAGGAAACTCATTTAGAACATGGAGAACTGATAATGGGATACAATCTGGCAAAGAAGTGCTTGATGAAGCTCAAAAAAATGGATTGATGGTCACCATGGGAATTGATGTTGCAAGGGAACGTCACGGATTTGATTATAACGACGAAGTTGCTGTTAAAGAACAACTTGAGCGCATAAAAAAAGAGGTGATTGCTTTAAAGGATCATCCGGCATTGCTAATTTGGGCCATAGGAAACGAATTAAATTTAAGGGCT
>JACUUQ010000179.1 GCA_014859175.1 Lutibacter sp.
TGGTTCATTTTTAAGTAAATCGCCTAATGCAATCCCGTTTGCGATGCCAAATTGCGGACCTAAATGCGAAATCATCCCCACAATTTTATATTCCTGTGTTCCAAAATGAAATGAGCGTTCTCTTCCTTTTGAAAATCCGCTTTTTTTTCCCTGAAATTGAGAAAATAGTCTGTATAAAGGAATGTTTCTTGAAGTAAACACGCCTAAATTTCGATGCATCGGCAAAATATATTCGTCAAAATTTAAAGCGTTTGTGATTCCGACAGAAATAGCTTCTTGTCCTATACCCGAAAACCATTTGGAAATTTTCCCCTGTCGCAACAGAATTAACATTTTCTCTTCAATCAATCTGGGTTTTAGAAGAAATTTATATAAATCAATTAATTCTTTGTTGGTGTAATTTTCGCGGCTGTAAACCATTTTACCAATTTTGTTGCTAAGTGTGTCCATTAAAAATGAATAATTGTATCAAAGGTAATCATAATGCCATAAAACAAAAATACCTCATTATAAAAATAATAAGGTATATTTCGCTATTTGATATTAATTAAACTTCTCTAAAAATGGAATGCATTAAACGTGTTTTGTCGTTGATGCTTTCTTCCAAAGAAATCATAGTTTCTGTTCTCGAAACACCGTCAATATCATCGATTTCAAAAATAATTTCTTTTGCGTGCGTGGTGTCTTTGGCCCTGATTTTGCAAAAAATATTGTATTTTCCTGCAGTAATGTAAGCAATGGTAATATTCGGAATTTTCTTTAATTCTCCAATAACCTGTTTGGTTTTTGATGTTTTGTCTAAGTAAATCCCAACGTGTGAGATAAAAGAATAGCCCATTTTCTCATAATCAAGCGTTAAAGTTGAGCCTTTTATGATTCCTTCATCTTCCATTTTCTTAACCCTAACGTGGATTGTGCCTGCGGAAACCACTAATTTTTTTGCGATATCGGTAAACGGTGTTCTTGCGTTTTCGATAAGAATATCTAATATTTGATGATCGATTTCATCAAGTATATATTTTTTCATATTACTACTTTTATTTAAGATAAAAACTAAAGTACAAATTTATTAAAAAAAAATCGATAAACACCTAATAAATTTACGAATTTGATAATTCTAATTCCTTTATATCTAAATTTTCTGCACTTATATAGTTATGCGAGTAATAATCTGACAAATCCCCAACTTTTTCAATGTGTTTATACATCTCCAATTTATTAGCTATTACTCTGAATTTAAGCTGAATACCAATATTTGTGATTGAATTTCTATTATTTTCAGTTATTTTAATGTTCTTATATATTATATCTAAAAACTTAGTGTCATTATTAGGAATTTCGTAGTATGAAATATAACTGGTGTAATCTTTTGCTGATGCAATAAAATAGATTCCTTGCAAAAGCGCATAAAAATTATATTTTCTGGTGATTTCTCTTTCGTAATCGTCTTTATAATGACCCGCCTCTATCAATATGGTGTTGTGCCCTAACTTTTGAAAATTATCTCCTGTTGCTGTTGGATAAAACTCATCGGTATAACGCCCAACTTGGTTTGGAATAACTTGCTGCAATAAATTATTCATTGCCACAATAACGCTCATGGTTTCTTTACGGCCAATGGTTACTGTCCGATCAACATCTTCTGAAGGCGCCAGGAAGGATATTGTTGCCGGATTTGGTGTGCCTTCAACATTAAAAATAGAACGCTGATCGTGCAAATTGAAACAAAACCTCGGATTGAAGGTGTCTAAAACATCACGCAATAACCTGCTTTCTTTTGCTTCCTTTTTTACGGCGTCTCTATTTAAATCAATATTATTTGCATTTTCTCTGGTAAATTTAATGGCGCCATCCGGATTTAACAATGGAATAAACTGAATGGTGCAATTTTTTAAAATAGTTGCTATTATTTCTGACAGCTCATTATCGTTTTTTTCAAAAAAATTAAACAGGTCGAACAATGCTTTGGTACCCGTACTTTCATTTCCATGCATTTGGGACCAAATTAAAATTTTGATTTTTCCGGTTCCTATAGAAATTTTATAAATAGGAATGTTATTTTCAGAGTATCCCAAAATCTCTTTTTCAAATTTTGAAGATAACTTTTGAAGCAAAGGTTCGATGTCATCAAATAAAATTCTTCTTCCTTTCAATTTTTTTTCAAAATTATTTTGGTATAAAAGTTCCAAGGTTTTTATGTCTGTCAAATTCATTTTACAAATGTAAATAATAGAATGTTTACATTTGTAAACATCACTTAAAAATGATTTTTATACAATTGTAACCAATACTTTGAATTAATTAATTACAATTTCCTGTTGCTGATTAAGCGCTATAATGAAAGTTGATATAAAATACCTAAAATATTATTATTGTAATGGTTAAATAATATTACATAAAGCTATACTTACATAAAAATAACGATAATTTATTTGGTTTTGAATTCTTATTTGCGAATCAAAATTAAAAAGATTACATTTGTAATTAAAAATTAATTTACAATGGTAAACATAGAGCAATTTGCGAAACGGCTTAATATTCTGATGGATTATTATGAAATTTCGGCAGCTTTATTGGCTGAAAAAATTGAAGTGCAGCGATCCAGCATTTCCCATATCCTATCCGGAAGAAATAAACCCAGTTTGGAATTTGTGCTGAAAATCTTAAAAGCGTTTCCTGAAGTTGAGTTGTATTGGCTGTTAAATGGCATTGGCAGTTTCCCAAAGCAGGCTGAAGTTAAACCGTCTGCCCCTACGCTATTTTCTGAAGTTGAAACATCTGAAGTTAAAATAAATGAACCAAAGGCTGCGGTAAAGCAGGCGAATCAGGAAATTGAACACCAAAGTAAGGAAAATACAGACCATGAAATTGAAAGAATAGTTATTTTCTACAGGAACGGCTCTTTTAAAAACTATACGCCATAAAAAAAACCGCTGGAAACAGCGGCTTTTGAATTATATTTTGTTAATTTTTACTCAACCAATTTTGCTATTCCTGTTTTTAAAATAATGATCAGTTCTTCTTTATTGCTGTTTTTGGATTGTTGCTGTGCATAAACCAATTGATTTAGCATATTTACGCCTAACTGGTCAAATTTATACTTTTTATAGCGCAATCCCAAGGTCACAAAATAGTTTGTCAGGTTTGTGATTGCTTCTTTATTATCGCTTTCCGCAATCCATTTAAAAGCTTCTCCATAAGTTTGTTGGGTTCTTTTATCTTCTGTTAAAAACATTCCCTTTAAAACATGATTGGCGATAAAAGGAAGCTTTGTTTTGTCCTTTTCGCTGATATAAATTGTGGTTACCGCATCTGCCATATATTTTTTGGTGTCTTCAGGCAAAGCATTCAACTTTGTTAAAGCCGTTTGTTTATCAATTTGATATAAAGACATTAAGGATTTTCCTGTAACAGCATAACTTTTACTGTTCATTCCGTTAACAAAAAGCGATTTGTAAATTGGATCTACCAATTTACCAAGAACGCTTATGGCAGCTGCCTGCACCAATGTTTTTGGATCGGATTGCGCCATTTTAACAATTTTGTCGATGGCTTCTTTTTTATTGTATTTCTGAAATAAATCGATATTTTCCAGAGCCAATATCCTTATTTCGTAATATGGATCGTTAAAAGCCTTTAATACCGCATTAAAAGCCTCTTTATTCGATTGCTCTTTTACAATTTCTTCCAGCGCCAATCTTCTGTCTAAATAATGCGGGGCGTTGTTGAATTGGTAAATATATTCATTTAGCGTTTTTTTAACGGCAATTTCAGCCAAAAGCACATGTTTTGCATCTATATTAATCAATTTTGGCAACCTGTTAAATGAAAATGTGAATGAATTTTGGGCGCTGTCAACCCAAACATTGTGGGTAGTTTTTCCGGTTTCTTCATAAATATCGATGCTTAAAGGAAACTTAAATACTTTTCCTTTTTGGTTGATATTAACCGTTACCGTTTTATTGATGGTATTGTAATCGTAAGTTACATTCATTTTTATGTGTCCGTTGCCATAATACCACTGATTAAAAAACCAATTCAAGTCTTTTCCGCTCACTTTTTCAAATACCAAACGAAGTTGGTGTGCTTCAGCCGTTCCGTATTTATAAGTTGTTAAGTATGTATTCATTCCTTCAAAAAAAGCGGCATCACCTATCACGTCTCTCAACATATGCAAAATGGCATTTCCTTTATGGTAACTTACCGTATCAAACATATCTTCTCTGCTCAAATAATAAAATCGAACCAAATCTTTGTCCTCACTTTGACTTGTCATATAGGTTTGCACATCACTGTACATATTTGCATCGGCCTTGTCTTTTCCGTATTTATGGGCAAACCATAAATAAACGCTATACGTTGCAAACGACTCATTTACAGTTAAATTAGCCCAACTTTCGGTGGTGACCAAATCGCCAAACCAGTGATGAAACAATTCGTGGGCAATAGTGCTTTCCCACTCATTGTTATCAATTAACTGTCCCATTTTTTGTTGTGCGTCCTCGGCATGAACTACCGCGGTGGTATTTTCCATAGCGCCACTTACAAAATCCCGAACCACAATTTGGCTATATTTATCCCAAGGATATGGAATTCCCGTGATATTTGAAAAGTAAGTCATCATTTCAGGCGTATTGCCGAAAATTGTTTTGGCTTCAGGCGCAAATTCCGGTTCAACATAATAATTAACTTCCAATCCGTTCCAAGTGTCTTTTGTTATGTTAAATTCGCCAACGCCCATAAAAACAAGGTATGGCGCGTGTTTTTGGTCCATTTTCCAATAATCCGTTCTTGTTCCGTTCGCATTTACAACTTGACTTTTTAAGGTTCCGTTTGAAAGCGTCACAAATTTATTGGGAACGGTCATGTAAATTTCCTGAGATGTTTTTTGATTTGGGGAATCAATGGTTGGAAACCAACCGCTGTTGGATTCCGTTTCCCCCTGTGTCCAAATTTGCGTTGGTTTATTTGGATCTTCTTCTTTCGGATCAATAAAATAAAGTCCTTTTGCATCCGTAATATTTTCGCTTCCTTTTTGTTTAATTTCTTCAGGTTTTGCGGTGTATTTTATGTAAACGGTATATTCTTCGCCTTTTTTGTAGGATTTATCGAGCTCCACGGTTAACTCATCTTCAGAATAATTAAAGCCCGCTTTTTTGTCATTCACCTTAACTTCATGAATGTTAAATGATTTGGCGTCTAAAACCACTTTGTTAACCTCATAAAAATGAGGTGTTAACGTTACCCAAGCTTCGCCATTTAGCTGACTCTTTTCAAAGTTGAAATCCACTTTTAATTTGGTATGGACCAGATTGTTTATTTTGTCCCTTTCTGGTTGGTATTTTAAGTCTTGCGCGCCAAGGACTATAGAAAATAATAAGGTAAGTGCGAATAAAATATTTTTCATTTGAATGGGTTAAAATTTAAGGGACAAAAATAGGGATTTAATTAATTTAAGTAGTTAACAGATAGTTAAAAAGCCATACTTTATAAGGTATGGCTTTTTGTTTTTGTTTCCCTTCGACGAAGCTTGTCTTGAGCGAAGCCGAAAGGCTCAGGGTGACAAATTGCTTATTTGGGCTAAGTTCTAAAAATTAACAGCTTATGGTATTCTATGATAAAAACAAAGTAAAAAATTATAAAAAATTAATTCAATCGAAAT
>JACUUQ010000180.1 GCA_014859175.1 Lutibacter sp.
TTTTTCATTGTTTCCATTGTTTAAAGTTAATAAATTTTCAACTTAAATAATGGTCCAGTTTTGTAGGGGTATTATAGCATAGGAGAAGCTGTAAATCTTGGACCAATAATTAATACGCCGGAAAGAGAAATGTTTTCATTTATCAGTGGTGATGATGAATTGTATTTTTCTTCAGACGGAAGAGCGGATGGTTTGGGAGGATTGGACATCTATGTTTCTAAAATAACGGAAAATAGAATTACCAAACCTCAAAATTTGGGAAAACCTTTAAATAGCGATAAAGATGATTTCTCCTTTATTTTAAATTATGAAACACGTCGCGGTTATTTTTCTTCAAATAGAAATGGAGGCAAAGGAGATGATGATATTTATACCTTTATTCAGGAAATTCCTATAGAATTTGAATGCATTCAAGTTGTGAAAGGTGTTGTGATTGAAAAATATTCAGGAAGATTATTGGCTGGATCATTAGTTGTTTTACAAGATGAAAATGGCAAAGAATTAAACAGAAAAATTACGGATGATGATGCAACGTTTAGTTTTGAAGTGGAATGCAATAAATCATTTAAATTAATTGGAACCAAAGAAAATTATTCTAAAGATGCCGCTGAATTTTTCTCGACAGAAGGAAAAGATTTAATAGTTCCTCTTCAGTTGATTTCTGAAGAATTTGTTTCGGAAAGAGGTAAGTGCCTTGTTAGAATAAATCCAATTTATTTTGATTTTGACAAATCGGATATTAGACCCGATGCGGAAATAGAACTGAAAAAGGTGGTGGAAGTGATGAGAAAATATCCAGATATCATAATTGAAGGAGGCTCACATACCGACAGTCGCGGAACATTTAAGTACAATGAATCTTTGTCTGCCCGTAGAGCGAATTCAACAGTCCAATACATTATAGCACAAGGAATAGACCCAAACAGAATCTCTGCAAAAGGATATGGCGAAACACAATTGGTTAATGGTTGTGCGGATGGCGTAAATTGTTCAGAAAAAGAACATCAGTTTAATAGGAGGACAGAGTTTGTAATTGTAAATTATGAAGCAATCAAACATAAATATCCAGAAATTTGTCCGCCAACGGCTGTTTCTGCGGAAGAACAAATAGAAGCGAACTTTGATATTATTGTAGACAGAAAATTAGAATCGTTAAATAGCCAATTTGAAACAAATGGAGATAAAATTACAATCAAAATTAATCCAATTTATTTTGATTTGAACTCCTCTTATATAAGAGAAGATGCCACCAAAGAATTAACCAAGGTAATTCATATTATGGAAAAATATCCTAATTTAATTATTGAATGCGGTTCCCACACAGATTCACGTGCCATTGCAAAATATAACCATTGGCTTTCAGAAAGAAGAGCAGAAAGAACTGTGGATTACATCATCTCAAAAGGAATATCACGTACTAGAATTTCCGGTAAAGGCTATGGAGAAAGTCAATTAACAAACAAATGTGCAGATGGCGTAAAATGCAATGATTATGAACATCAACAAAACCGGCGTACGGAATTTGTGGTAAAAAATCCAGAAATATTAAAATCTATGCAATAGAAAATAATAAATAAATTATTGGCAGCCATAAAAAACTTTTAGATTTACTACCGTTTTGGGGGACGACAATTTTCTCATAAGTTTTAACCTATGGCTGCTATCTTTTAATTGAGGTTTAGGCATCAAATAACATTGAATGTAGTTAAAGTGATTTTAGAAAAAGTATTACTTATTATTCGCTATCAAGATTGTTAAATACGTTACAAAATCAAAATCGTTGTTCTAAGCAGCAAATAACGTTGATCCCAATTTCACATTGGCATTGAAATCAGATCCGCTGATAAGCCACATGAAGCCTTCCTCTCTGTGAACTAAAACCGTAAAAACTTATAAATTAAGTATTTACGGTTTTTTAATTAAGTAGCAATGCGGTCTTTTTAAATCTTACCCCAAGTTGCAGCTATTCATCCCAAACTCCCTTTGTTTAGAGCATATTGGTAATTTTTAATTTCCAGTTTGTGTACTACGGATTTTTTTGTAAAAGGCTGTTTTTTTATTTTTAGGGAGGTGTATATTTCTTTCAATTTGTTCGAGGGTTCACTACATTTTTTTATTTCTATCAGCTCGTCCGTTTTATTTTTGGCGGTGCTATGTACCACTTTTTGAGTGTTTGCAATTCTTACTATTTCACGCCATTCACAATTAATTTTTTGGCTTTTTAGTTGATGTCGAACCGTATTTACCAACCAATAGGCTAAAATAGCAAGATGCAAATGAGCCATCGAAGCGTTATCGGTTTTGTGGTATATTGGACGTAAATCGATATCGGTTTTCAGGCATCGAAACGTACTTTCTATTTCTCTAATAGTGTTGTAAATTTTCCAAACTGTTTGTTCATCGCTTGCCCCAAGACTGGTTCTGATAAAATAAGTTCCCGCATTTTCTTGTGCTTCTTTATCTTGGATTTCCTTTTTTTGATAAATCAAATTGGTGGCATTTTCTCCAGAATTTCCAATTGCCGTAATTTGATAATACTTGCTCACGGACGGATACTTTTGAATAGCTCTCCCAATGCGTTGATTGATTTTATCGTATTTTTTTACCCCTTTTTTCTTGGTTAAACTGCTTTTTATTTTTTCGATTTCTTCTTCAAATCTTTTCTCAAATTGCTTCTTCATAGCATCTTCTTTGAGCTTTTTTCCAGGGCTTTTTACTCGCAAAATATAGTTGGCTTGCTCTGCTGAATGAACTCTTTGAATACTAATCTCCTCTTTGTTTTGTGTTTTTATACGATGCAAAACTTCTCCATCCTTGATACGATAATTCTTGATTTTCGAGCGACTGACGCACACAAAATCATAGCCTTTTGCTTGAATTAATTTTAGATTTTCATCCGTGGCAATGCCCGCATCCAAAACCACCAAAGCTTTGGCAGTAAGATTTGCCGTTTTCAATCGTAATTTATCAATCATATTGGGTAGCGAAGCGCTATCGGTGGTGTTGCCTTCCAAGATTTGAGTGTATTTTGGAAACCCTTCCGGGTTGACCACCATTGCCAAAACAATCAATTTGGCATCACTTCTCTTCTCCTTACTTCTACCAAATTTTGCGATTTCGCTTTTGTCTTTTCGACCTTCAAAATAGGTGTTTGTTAAATCAAAAAGTATTATTTTGTCTTGAATATCGAATAGTTCGTTGGTTTTTTTTGAAAAATGTTGCTCTAATTCATCTTTTATTTCATACAAATCCAAAGCGTTTTTATAGAGTTTGTCTTTGGTTATTTTTTCCAATGGATAACCACTGAGTTCACAAACAGCTGAATTTTCTTGTATCAAACGAGTGGTTTTATATTCCGAAAAAGGATACACTGCTCGGCTAATAATTTGTATATAAGTGAGTTGTATTTTCTCTTCATCCCATCCTAACGTATCCAGAAAATTATTCAAATGCAATTTATTAAGCGTTTGATAGCCAATATATTCTGCACCAACTTCCCGAACTTGCGTGTGTTTGATGCTTTCTAAATCAACCCAAGTTTTGACGGTAGTAGCCTTGGATTTTGCCTCGACATCAATAGTTTTATTGGTCAAAATTTGATTCCAAAAACGAGCAACATAAAGATCTAAAATAGCATCTTCTTCTAAAAACAAATCGCCATTTACACTGGCTAATTGGGTTAGTTTTTTTTGAATGACATTCAACTGCTCGCGTTTTAGTTCTGGAACAAATCCTATGTTGAGAATCGTTTTATGACAAATTCTGTCCTCAATGTTGCGATAACTTTCCACCAATCAATAGTAAGGATAAATAGTTCCTAACTCTGGATGGTTACGAAATGTTGCTTTGAAATACATATCGCAAAGTACCGAAACAGCTTCAAAACTGGCAAAACCCCCCTGTGTACTACAAATCGAATTCCAAAACGCAACCCCTTATTTTATTGGAATATTCAAGATCAATAAGATGAAGTCCAAGTTTTTATGAATTTTCTTTGACTGAATTTAATAGTATTTTAACTTATTGGCTGCAACTTGGGTTAACATCCATGTGCGAAATTTAATATTTTTTTGCGTAACACCAGTTATATAAGTTCAAAGGCCATTAAAGCATACTTTGATAAGTATGTAGAAAAAAAAGAAAATAATGCGGGGGAGCCTAGTAGTGAACTAAAAAATATGATGGCTCAATATTTGGGATATGATAATTTTCTGGATTTTGAAAATAAAAATAAATCAATAGAAGGGGAGGATATCAGTGTAAAACGGGGCGGGCAAATTTTGATTAAAAATGGTAAAACTAAAGCTTTTACTAAATGGATTATTTTAGTGGGAATGATTATAGTTGTATTTCTCGGATTACATTATAATGGAATGTTAACGAATAAAGAAGATTGTTTTATTTGGAAAGAGAATCATTATGTGAAGATTTCTTCATCAGAAGAAAAGCAAAATTCAACATTAATTTGTGCCCAAAACAGTACTATTGAAAAGTTTAGGCAAGTTATGATAACTGATACCACCACTTTTTTTATAAAAGGTTAGCCCATAATTTGGTAGGGAAAATCTAATAAGGGTGAACTGGAATATTTCAATTCTAGAGGTATTCACCATGTTACCAAGAAGGAATTAAAACCAATTACGGAATATATTATAAAGAAATATGTTATGTTCTAAAAAAGCTTTACAAGTAATTGTAGCCACTTTTTTGTTTTTCCCAAATCTTACTTGAATTTATTAAAACCGCTAATGGAATTATGAAACCATGCGCTTCAAAAGTCCAGATTGGATGAAAGTCGTTTGAAAAATCATTATTTAACTGCCAAAATTTTACTGATTTGGTTTTTTAAAAAAAAATCGTACTTTTGCGCCACTTATGAAAAGCGGTATTTGTTTTATTTCAGTTGCCCTAATTTGATTTACAATCATTAAATCAAAAAAAATCATTAATTTATTTAATCACGTTTATTTGATGCAATTTATTTAAAAATTGCATCAAGATAATTTTTAAACTTATGAAAAAAATATTCAATTTATTCGATTTAAAACAAAAAGTTGAATACAAAACAGAGATTCTGTCGGGTTTAATTGTTGCAATTGCACTGGTTCCGGAGGCGATTGCCTTTGCAATGCTCGCCGGGTTTTCACCATTGACAGGATTGTATGCGTCATTTGTATTGGGCTTAGTCACTGCTATTTTAGGCGGCAGACCCGGAATGGTATCAGGGGCAACCGGAGCTATAGCCGTTATATTCCTCGCTTTAATCGTTCAACTGCGCATCGCCAATCCTAATATTACCTCAGAAGAGGTTTTACAATATGTTTTTGCCACCGTAATTTTTGCCGGATCTTTACAAATTTTAGTGGGCGTGCTGCGTTTGGGAAAATTTATTAGGTTGGTGCCTCATCCCGTGATGTTTGGATTCGTTAATGGATTGGCCATTATTATTTTTATGTCACAGTTCCCTAATTTCTATCAAAAGGGAACCAGCAATTTATTGGAAAGTACGCAATTTTTAACCATGTTGGGCTTTGTGCTTTTAACGATGCTTATTATATGGGGATTGCCAAAAATTAACAAAGCCGTTCCTTCATCATTAATAGCTATTTTGGTGGTTGCAGTACTTGTAATTGGTTTTAACATCGATACAACAACTGTAG
>JACUUQ010000181.1 GCA_014859175.1 Lutibacter sp.
ATAAGGAATAGCGATATTTGGAACAGGCCCGCCTGCACCATAAAAGTTGGAGCTTATAAAAGTTACGTTGGTTGCCGTTACAGGAAAAGGTATTGGAGCGGAGTTTGTGCGCCTTACGTTTCTTCCCACGGTTTCGTTGAATATTGTATATCCTGGCTGAATCGTTCTTTTTACGACAATAACATCGCCGGAAGTTACGGTAATTGGCGGAATGGCAATATATTGCGTTGTGGATTGCGAAAAAGTGTGTACTCCGGAATAGGTGCCTCCGGGTGCAGTGATTTCCATAGTGTAATTTCCCGTGTAAGTGCTCGGATTTTGATAGCCGATACTGCAAATTTCGCCGTTTGTATTAATTTGAATGGTGTATTCATGAGTTTCAAGATCCATCCACTCGGGTTCATCAATATAATCCGTTGTGTTGCTTATAAAAGTCGCCATTGCTTGTACAACTGGACTGTTAAGGGTTTCACAAGGATTTGTGGGATCGCTGTCGCTGCTGCCGCAACTGTTCATTGCCATTATTGTAAGGGCAATTAAAAATGTTTTTGAAAAGGTTTTCATTATAAAAAGTTTTATTGTTTTAAAGCACATCAACGCAAAGTGCTTTTTGTTACCTTTTTTTATGAATTTTAACAGAATCGGTTTAAAAAGAGCGCTTGTTAATTTCAAATATATTAAAATATATTAAATTTAGGCTTATTTAAAATTATATTTTAAATATTCAAAATATCATTAAAGCATTAAGTGTGCAATAAATCGATAGTTTAATTGAATAAAATTTAATAAACGGCCTTTTAAAATAGGAGTAAAGTATCTTAATTTTTAACATCCAACGCATCGCGCAGCGCATTGCCAATCAACATAAAAGCCATCACCAAACTCATAATGGCCAATCCCGGAATGATGGCCAAGTAGGCTTTTCCTAAAATAATGTAACTGTAATGGTCTTTAATCATCGCGCCCCAAGAAGGTATAGGAGGCTGTGCGCCGATTCCCAAAAAACTTAAGCCGCTTTCCATTAATATGGCGCCGGCAAAGTTGGCTGCCGATATCACAATCACCGGCGCCATAATATTGGGTAAAAT
The DNA here is from genome assembly GCA_014859175.1 of Lutibacter sp. Classification (GTDB taxonomy): domain Bacteria; phylum Bacteroidota; class Bacteroidia; order Flavobacteriales; family Flavobacteriaceae; genus Lutibacter. Next base: position 1,089 of record JACUUQ010000181.1, read on the forward strand.
ATGTTTAAAAATGATGCTGAAGTTTGAAAATCCCAGTGCTTTTGCCGCTTCCACATATTGCATTTCCTTAGCGCTGATCAATTGTCCACGCACCACACGGGCAACTTCAACCCACATCGTTAATCCAACTGCAATAAAAACTTGCCAAAATCCTTTTCCCAATGCCAAGGTGATGGCAATCACCAAAAGCAAGGTGGGAATTGACCAGGTAATATTGATTAGCCACATAATAAAAGCGTCGATTTTTCCGCCGAAATATCCCGCGATGGCGCCAATTGAAAGTCCAATAACTAAGGAAATAAAAACCGCTATGAAACCTATGGAAAAAGAGATTCTTGTGCCAATTAACATTCTGCTCAGCAAATCCCTTCCGTATTTGTCGGTGCCCAAATAGAATTTTTTTGTTTTAATAAAGGTTGAAATATCTTTTCCCTGAAATGTAGCAAGCGGAAATGTTTTTGTTAAACTGGCGGCATTGTTTTCAGTATAAGTATTTATGGTCATTTCGGTTGCGGAAATGCTGTAACTGGAAATTGGAATTTCAGTGTTCGGATTTTTTTTGCCGAATAAAACTGTAGTAAAAAAGGGCTGTTTAATTGTTTTTTCTGAGGGAATGGTCAGCATCAATACTTCAAAACCCGGTTTTTTAGAATGGATTTCCAAATGCATTTGGTTTGCATTGCTGCTGTTGTCGGGTGCTAAAACGTAGGCGAAAATCGCTGCCAAAGCACACAAAATCACAAACCAAAAAGCGAACACCCCGGCAGTATTTTTTTTAAACTTCTGGAGTGCCAGTGCTGATAACGAGTTTGCTTTTGTTTTCAATAGTTATTTCTTTACAAGTGTAAAGTTACACTATTTTAAAATAGTTAAGTTCTATTTAAAACAGCTTATGCGTTAGGGATTGCAGTGAAAATCCTTTTTTGATTCGCCGTTTCGGCGAATTAAAAAAGATTACTTCACCAAGTTTTTTATTTTCAAGCGGTGTTCAGTGAACCTTGTTTGTAACGGAAAGCCCGACCCCGCCAGTTGGCGGGGGAACGCCCAAATCATTTAACTAAAAATTGCTGTACTTATTAGAATTTAGCCTTTAAAATTAATTTTTAACCAATTGAACTTGTGGTTTAATTTTTAATTCACTTAAAACATTTATTGCCTCTTCAACATAAATATCTTTTTTCAAATTGGCATGCCAGGCCTCACGTTTTTCGGCCAATTCTTTATTGGTTTCAAGAATAGGCTGTTCATACAATGGTGATGTATAGGTTAAATTGGAAGTATATTCTCCAAGTTCTTTATATTTTAATGATTCGTTTTTACGATTTTCCAAATCATTTTTATACGCTTCATAATTCAAATACACCAAACTTTTATCTTGTGAATTTTTTAGCCATTTTGCATTTTCGTCTATTAATTTGAAATATTTATTGTTTTCAATACGTTTTTTGCTGTTGTTGATTGCCAAATCATAATTTTCGTAATTGTTCCAAAGCGTATAATTTGCCGCTGGAACTTTGTCAAATTTCAAGGCATATTTCATATCACGTTCGCCAATTTCCATATAACTGTATCTGCTTGGCAGCATAATATCAGAGTGCACGCCTTCCATTTGCGTGGAGCCGCCGTTGATTCTATAGAATTTTTGTATGGTAATTTTTAGGCCGCCCAAATCTTCTTTTAAATTATGGTATCTGTTTAAGTCCAGTACACTTTGAACAGTTCCTTTTCCAAAAGTTTGTTTTCCGCCAATAATCACGGCTCTATGATAATCTTGCATCGCCGCCGCAAAAATTTCTGAGGCAGATGCCGAAAGTTCATTCACTAAAACCACCAAAGGACCGTTCCATTGAATTTTTGGATCGTTATCGTTTTTAACATCGGGTTTTGCTTCGCGATATTTTACTTGCACAATCGGACCTTTGTTGATGAAAAGACCACTAATTTCAATCGCTGTTTGCAACGATCCTCCACCGTTATTTCTCAAATCCAACATAATCCCTTCAACATTTTCTTTTTTCATACGCTCAATTTCTTGGGCCATATCTGTTGCGGAATTTCTATAGTTTTTTTCGTCAAAATCAATATAAAACTTCGGTAAATTAATAATGCCAAAAGTTCTGCCATCTTTTTTAAGTATGCTCGATTTCACAAAAGTATCTTCCAATTCAACAATGTCTCTGATAATGGAAACGACTTTAACGGTACCGTCTATTTTTTTAACGGTCAATCTAACCTCGGTGCCTTTTTTTCCTTTGATAAATTCAATGGCGTGGTCTAAACGCATCCCAACAATATCTAAAGGTTCTTGATTTCCCTGCGCCACTTTTAAAATGATGTCGCCAACTTCCAATTCACCCGATTTCCAGGCCGGACCGCCAGAGATCAATTCATCAACCTTAGTATAATCATTTTTCTTTTGAAGGCGAGCTCCAATGCCTTCCAATTTGCCGGCCATGGATTCGTCAAACTGTTTTTTTACATTTGGGGCAAAGTAGCTGGTATGTGGGTCAAAAGTTTCAGTTATGCAATTCACGAAAGTTGAAAACCAATCGGAATACGTAAGCTCATCAATTCTTCCGTAAAGATCGTTCATGCTTGTTAATGTTGCTTCACGCGCTTCAATTTCAAGGGAATCTGCAGGTTTTTTAACATACGTGCTGTCGGCCTTAAATTTATCTTCCTCGTCACCAATTTTATCATGGAAACGTGTTAGTGAATTGTACTTTAATTGCTTGTGCCAAATGTTTACCAAATCATTTTTTGTTTTGGGGTAAGGCACTTTTTCCGGATCTACTTCTAAAGTTTCCGCCACTTCAAAATTAAATTTATTCGCTAAAATTTCTTTGTAATAGATTTTGGATTCTTCGGTTCGTTGCATAAAACGGTTATAAACCAAAAAGAAGAATGACAAATCCTCATTGTTGATTTGGTCATCAATTTTGGTTTTATAGGCTGAAAACTCATCGATATCCGATTGCAGAAAATACCTTTTTGAAGGATCCAGTCTTTCTAAAAACTCATCATAAACTTTTATGGAAAAAGCGTCGTCAATTTGTTGAGGCTCATAGTGGCCCTGCACCAACACATATTTTAAAATTGTCAATAAAACTTTATCTTTCGGGTCGTTGTTCGCATTTGTTTGGAAACTTGTAAATAAGCTGAAAACAAAGAGCAAAGGCAATATGAATTTGAATTTTCTAATCATCATCTGTCGAATCAATTGTTTTTATTATGTTTTTCACACCTGCTAAAATAGTGCCATTTGTCGGTTAGTCGTCTAAATTAACTTTTTTTTACAAATTTTTCGAAAGTCTTGTTATGTTTTATCACTATTTTAACTTAAATATTTAGATTACGCCATAGCAGTGTTTTGTTTTTTTGGGAGGCGATTATTTTATTTGTGAACGCAATAATAATCAAATTAGCGTATAATAATACTGAACAAAATGTTAAATTTTTATGTGTCAAAAGCAAATAAAATACCCTAAATTTGTTGCTTAAATAGCGTAATATGAATAAAAGACCTTTGATTTTAGTCACCAATGATGATGGCATTACAGCACCGGGAATAAGAACCTTAATTTCCGTAATGAATGAAATAGGCGATGTGGTGGTGATTGCGCCCGACAGTCCGCAAAGCGGTATGGGACACGCCATTACCATTAATGAAACGTTGTATTGCGATGAAATAAAAGTTGATGACGGTCCCCAAAAAGAATACCAATCGTCGGGAACGCCTGCCGATTGCGTGAAGTTGGCCGTAAGTGAAATTTTAGACAGGAGACCCGATTTATGTGTTTCTGGGGTAAATCACGGATCAAATTCCTCCATCAACGTAATTTATTCAGGTACGATGAGTGCCGCTGTGGAAGCTGGTGTTGAAGGAATTCCCGCTATCGGATTTTCATTGCTCGATTATTCATGGAATGCCAATTTTGAGCCATTAAAAGCATACATCAAAAAAATCGCTTTAAATGTATTGGAAAACGGATTGCCCGATGGCGTTGTGCTGAATGTTAATTTTCCTAAAAGTGAAACCTTTAATGGCATTAAAATTAGCCGCCAGGCACGCGCAAATTGGGTTGAAGAATTTGACAAACGAATCAATCCTCAGGGAAAAACGTACTATTGGCTTACAGGAAAATTTGTGAATATGGATAAAGGCGAAGATACGGATGAGTGGGCGCTGGCGAACAATTACGTTTCTGTTGTTCCTGTTCAATTTGATTTAACCGCGCATCATTTTTTACAAAAATTAAACAGTTGGAATTTGTAAATTAGTGTTCAATAAGCAAAATTCAAAATATGAAACGAGCCATAATAAATTTTGATACACACAGAAATGATTAATGGCGAACAGCAGCTGTACCAATAAAAAATAAAAAATAAACAGATGAAACGAGCCATAATAAATTTTGATACACACAGAAATGATTAATGGCGAACAGCAGCTGTACCAATAAAAAATAAAAAATAAACAGATGAAACGAGCCATAATAAATTTTGATACACACAGAAATGATTAATGGCGAACAGCAGCTGTACCAATAAAAAATAAAAAATAAACAGA
>JACUUQ010000182.1 GCA_014859175.1 Lutibacter sp.
AAATTAAATATCGTAAGTAAATTTGCGTTAGGGAGTGAAGCGGAAAGCCCACAGTTGCGCTTTTGGGCGCAACGAGGACTTGCAGCGGAAAGCCCGCCCCGCCTTTTCGGCGGGGAACGCCCAAAATATGCTTTGTATTCTATAACTGCTGTTTTTAGAATTTAGTCTTTTATATTTGCTTAAAAATTAGTATCTTGTATATCCAAATTTGTGTTTTTAACTTAAACTTGTGTGCCATGATAAAACCGGGTTCATTTTCAGCCAGAAAATCTTTATTCATCTCATTTTTATTCATTTTAATCATTGCCGGATTTCAAAATTCCGGATATGCAACCAATAGCATTCTTAATGACACTGTTGGATTTAATGAATATCGCGGAAAAGTAGTAGACAGCAAAACAAGAAAACCGTTGGAATTTGCAACATTGCTGGTTAACGAAACTAATATTAGCACCATCACTAATTCTCAAGGAAATTTTCTCCTAAAAGTTCCAAAAAAATATACCAACCATAGGGTAACTGTTTCGTTTTTGGGTTATACCAGCAAAGTAATTGGTTTATCGGATTTTGATAAAGACAATACAATTGTGCGCCTTGAAACCTATATAGAAGAACTATCGGAAGTTAAAATTAATGTAAAAGACGCCACGTCTTTAGTGCAGGAAATGCTAAAAAGAAAAGGCGACAATTATTATAATGATGACCTGAAAATGACTTCATTTTATAGGGAAACCATAAAAAAAAGAAGAACTTACGTGTCGCTGTCAGAGGCCGTTGTTGAAATTTACAAACAACCATACACCACAGACAGAAACGACATTCTAAAAATATACAAAGCACGTAAGAGTACGGATTATAATAAACTGGACACCGTGGCTTTTAAACTCAGGGGAGGGCCATTTAACACCTTATATATTGACATCATGAAAAATACGGCCATGTTATTTGACGAAGATATGGTTGATGTTTATGATTTTACTTTTGACAATTCCACAAAAATTGACAACAGACTTATTCATGTGGTTAATTTTAAACAAAAAAGATTTGTCACTGACCCATTATTTTATGGAAAATTATATATTGATGCACAAACATTGGCCTTAACCAATGCGAAATTTTCTTTAAATCTTGAAAACAAACAAAAAGCCAGTCGGTTCTTTATCATTAAAAAACCCAAAGATGCCGATGTGCTTCCAATTGAAGCTTATTACCAAGTGGAATATCGGGAAAAAGACGGAAAATGGTATTTTGGCTATAGCCGCGTTCAACTCGGGTTTAAAATTGATTGGGCCAAAAAATGGTTCAACACCATCTATTACACCACCATAGAAATGGCAGTCACCGATTGGAAAAAAAGCGACGCCAGCCAACTTCCTAAACCTAAAGATCGCTTAAAGCCTTCCGTTATTATGAGCGACAATACTTCCGGATTTAAAGATCCTGAATTTTGGGGCGCCTACAATGTTATTGAGCCGGACAAACCTATTGAATCGGCCATTGAAAAAATTCAAAGGAAATTGAAAAGAAATTAACTTATTGCACTGATAAAATAAATACAAATAAAAGTAATTTCCAACAACTTTTATAATAAATCATTATTTTTGAAATCTTTAAATAATGATGGAAAGTTGATATGTACGCAAAATTTATAAGTGACTTCATAAAAGCAAACAGCACCACAGCCACAAAAGGAAAATCTAATTATCTTTATCCAAAGTTAGTTTCAAATTCGAATGATTTTTTTGAATTCACCTGCAAAGGATCCGCCAATAAGCCTTATGAAATAACGATAGAATTAAAAAACAACAAAGTAAGTGCAACCTCTTGCAATTGCCCTTATGATTATGGCGGCATTTGCAAACACACCGTTGCCTCGTTAAAAAAACTTGCAGAAGGCATAAAATCGGGTGAAATTTTGTTGCTTCAAGGAGATGTTTCGAAGCCTTCATTGGAAATTATTTATTCAAGCAAAGATAAAGAACATCAAATGTTGCTGAATAATGCCCTTTTAAATTTTGAGGAGTTATCAAAAAAGTTGCCCTTTCAACATTTTTATCTACCTACAGTAACTATAGACGCAGTGAGCCCCAAAAAAATAGAAACTTCAGTAATAGGATGGAATGGCAGTAGGCAAGTTTTTAATTTCGACAAAGAAACCAATATTTTATCAACAAAATGCACCTGCACCAAAACAGCTCAATTTTGTGAACATCGCTTAAGTGCCTTAAAATTGGTGATAAGTACTTTTGGAGCTGATTTTTTTACCGAAAATTATTTAGAAAATCAGATATCCGAATTTTTAAAACCATACGGACTGTCATTAAATGACGATTATCAAAAATATTTCGAATTTTCAATTAAACCAGATGGAATTTACCAAATATCAAAATTCCAAAATATTGCACCTCTCGCAAATATTTCCTTGCATAAAACTGAAGATGACAATTTATTGGCGCAATTGCCTTATGCTGAGGCTGCCGAAAATAGAAGCTTTGGCGTTGGGGTTTGTATTGAAATGACCAAATCTAAATTTCAGGATATTTACCCTGTTAAAGCAAAATTCAATAAACCAAAAACAGATTTTTCATCCTCTTTCGACGAAATTTATTTTTCCAATTTAGAATATCATATCGATGCGTTTGAAAATGACAATGACCGGAATTTTGTTTTTAAATTGCTGCAAATCAAAAAAGCGATCTTTTCAAAAAAGAATAAAACTGGTTTACAGGAACATCAAAAAATAACGCATCTTTTCAATGAAATTCTTCCCGATTTACATTCAAAATTCATTTATGCCTACAACCCAAAAAATTCATTGACAAGGAAAAATCTTCAACCCTTGACAATTGTTGATGCTGATATTAAACTTTATTTTGTATTGTCGGAAACCGAACTTTTTTACAACCTTAAACCTAAAATTGCCATCGATGACAAAAACCACAATATAAATGCACAAAAAATAATAATCACCCCATTTTTTATTATAGAAGACCAAACACTTTATCCGATAACCACTACCGATTTGCGTTTATCATTGGAATATTACAGCAACCACCCCGAAACAAACTATCTCAAAAGGGATTTCAAAAATTTCAACCAAAACATTCTAGTGCCATTGGCGAAGAAATATGAAATCCAGCAAAATATTTTCAAGAAAAACAAAGCCCAATACCAAGAATCACAGCTAGAAAAACACGTCTATTTAAAAGATTTGGAAGGTTCATACATTGTTTTTGACGCAATTGTGCAGTATGAAAACAAAAACATGGTTTCGGTTTTTTCAAATGAATTAATTCTTAATGATGAAGAAAATGACACAAAAAAAATTAACTTTCAGGAGCGAAATCAGTCGTTTGAAGATAATTTTATTGAAGAAATAAGAGCGCTTCATCCCTCTTTTAAAAACCAAAAAAACCTTTTTTACCTATTGCCGGAACAACTTTTTGAAAACTATTGGATGCTTCATGCCATAGAAAGAATGAAAAATTTGGGCATTAAAGTTTTTGGTGCCAAAGAGCTAAAATCATTCAAATTTAACATTCATAAACCGTTGATTAGCGTCAGTTTAAAATCGGAAATAGATTGGTTTGACATAGAAATTGACATCAAGTTTGGCGATCAAAAAGTGAATTTAAAAGAATTGCAAAAAGCATTTATAAAAAAATCAAATTTTGTTTCGCTTGGTGATGGTTCCATTGGAATTTTGCCTGAAGACTGGATGCGAAAATTTTCAACCTATTTTAAATCGGGCGAGGTAAAGAAAAACGGCATTCAAATTTCAAATTATCAATTTGGAATTATAGATGAATTATACAATGAAATAGAGAACAAACCCTCTTTTATAGAAGATTTATACCAAAAGAAAAAACGCCTGCAAAATATTTCGGAAATTGAGCACATTTCCATTCCAAAAGGCATCAAGGCTTCACTAAGGGATTATCAGCATCATGGCTTAAATTGGCTGGTTTTTTTGCACAAAAACAGTTTGGGAGGCTGCTTGGCAGATGATATGGGGCTAGGAAAAACCCTACAAACCATCACATTTTTACAATATTTAAAATTGGTTGAAAAGAATAAAGTTCCCTCGCTAATTATTGCGCCCACATCATTAATTTTCAATTGGATGGCCGAGGTTGAAAAATTTTGCCCAACCTTAAAAATTCATCCTTTTGTAGGAAATTCAAGGGCTGGCAACACTGCCAATTTCAGCAAATTTGATATTATTATTTCCACCTATGGCTCACTGCTAAATGACATTGAATTTTTGAAAGATTTTAAATTTAACTATGTTATTTTAGATGAAAGCCAGGCCATAAAAAATCCCAATTCAAAACGATATAAAGCGGTGAGGCTGCTAAATTCATATAATCGATTGGTGCTTACGGGCACGCCCATTGAAAACAACACTTTCGATTTGTATGCGCAACTCAATTTTCTAAATCCAGGGTTACTGGGAAATATCAGCCATTTTAAAAACAATTTTTCAGATGCGATTGACAAAGAAAAAAATGTGGAAACCTCTGTTTTGTTGGGTAAAATTATTTCTCCCTTTTTGCTTCGCAGAACCAAGGAAAATGTGGCAAAAGAACTTCCCGAGAAAACAGAAAGTGTTATTTATTGTGAAATGGAACCAGGACAACGGAAAGTTTACGAAGCTTACAAAAACAAATATCGCGAATATCTGTTGAATAAAATTGATGAAAACGGGGCAGAAAAATCGCAAATGTACATTTTGGAAGGCTTGACTAAATTGCGGCAGATTTGCAATTCAACTGCCTTAATAAATGATGAAGCCGATTATGGAAACTATTCGGCCAAACTTGAAATTCTGATTGAAAATATCAAAGAAAAAACGGGAAACCATAAAATTTTGGTTTTTTCACAATTTGTGAAAATGCTCCAAATTGTGAAAGAAAGACTCGATGAAGAAAATATTTTATACGAATATCTTGACGGGAAAACCAAAAACCGACAGGATAATGTGAACAATTTTCAATCAAATGAAAAAGTAAGGGTTTTTCTGGTTAGCCTAAAAGCCGGAGGAACGGGATTGAATTTAACAGAAGCCGATTATGTTTTTATTATTGACCCTTGGTGGAACCCTGCTGTTGAAAACCAAGCTATTGACAGGTGCTATCGCATTGGGCAAACCAAAAATGTTTTGGCTTACAGAATGATTTGCAAAGATACCATTGAGGAAAAAATAGTTTCATTGCAACTTAGAAAAAAAGCAGTTGCCACAAGCATTATTTCAATTGATGAGGATAAAAAATCGTTTAACATCAACGAAGTTAAGGAGTTATTTAAATAACCAGCGCAACAAATATTTGCAAATTAAATTGTTTTGAGTACCCTGCTTGGCATAACATAGCACAATATTTCAAAGAAAAATTGCGTGGATCACAAGCGCTTTCATTTAATAAACATATTTTTTAAGCGTTGTATTTATTAGTTGAAAATAAGATTTCAAAAAATACAATCATTTTTATCAACTCCAATAATTTATATATTCAATTTTCAACAACTTTTTACCCCTACCCTAAAGGGATAAGTTGCTGAAAATCAATAATCTACAATAATGAAAAAAAACTAATTTTTAGCAAAAGTAGCTTTTCAGAGCGGACTCA
>JACUUQ010000183.1 GCA_014859175.1 Lutibacter sp.
TCGTTTCATCTGTTTAAATTTTATTTTTTATTGGTAACAGCTGCTTTTCGCCATTGTCATTCCCTTATGTATTAAAATTTTTAATGCTCGGTTCATTATAAATCCTTTAAATTTAAAACACAACCTAATTGGATGTTCTTTTTTTGGAAAGCAGGATAATGTTTGGCCATTAATTGATGCATAAAAGGAAGCGGAACTTCATTGAATGTTCCGTAATCTTCCAAATATTCCATAAAAACTTTTTCGCCGGTTTGGTCGAATTCCTGAAATAAAGAATTATGTTCTCCGTCAAATTCAAGTGTTTTTACTTTTAGCAGTTCACACAATCCTTTATTGAATGCCGGCGTTGCTTTCACCCATTTTCCATTTAAAAATATATCGACATAACCGTGCGGCACCAATACGTCCGATCCAAATTTTTCGATAATGTCATCAATGGCAATATGATTTCTCACTTTTGCCAAACCCAAACGGGCAGGAATTTTCGAGGCCCTTAGGATGGAAATCAGAATAACTGCTTTATCTAGGCAATGGCCGTTTTTATGTGTAATTATTTCCGAAACTTTCCAGTCTTCGTTAATTAAACTGAATCGGTACGGATTGTAAGGCCAATGATCCCTTACATATAAATAAGCCTTAATGGCAAACTCTTTATCCGATAAAGTTTCTTTTCCTTTTAAAGCAGTGAGGATATCTTGTATTTTTTCATTTAAAAAATCAAAATGAAAAGAGGGTTCTGTATATTTTTTTAACATATTTATTAAATGTTACTTTGTAGTAACATGCAATATTATGGAATAATTTCATTAAAATCAATAAAGAAAAAATAAATAAAATCACTTTGAATAAAGTTTTTAATTATATTTGTTACCATCCGGTCACAAAATTTTTATAATTAATGTAATTATACCCTAATTTAAAAAGCAACAATGGAAGCATACATTTATGATTCAGTAAGAACGCCCAGAGGCATAGGTAAAAAAACAGGGGCGTTATCGCAGGTAAGTCCGGTTCAACTGGTAACTACCTTGTTAAAAGCCTTAAAAGAAAGAAATAATTTAGACACCATTTTGGTGGAGGATTTGATTTTAGGCTGCGTTACCCAGGCTGGGGAACAAGGCGGAAATATCGCAAAAGTGGCAGCGCAATGTTCAAATTACGGCGACCATTTGTCGGCACTTTCCATCAATAGATATTGCGCATCAGGTTTGGAAGCCATTAATCAGGCCGCCGCTATGGTAAAATCGGGATGGTCCAATTTAATTATTGCGGGAGGCGTAGAATCGATGTCTCGTGTGCCAATGGGTATTGATGGTTCTGCCTGGGTGATGGAACCCGATGCGGCTTTTGGCAAATTTGTGCCGCAAGGTATTTCTGCTGATTTAATTGCAACAAAATATGGGTTTAGCCGCAACGATGTGGATCTTTTTGCGGTGGCCTCTCAACAACGAGCCACTCAAGCCCAAAAAAATGGTTATTTTGATAAATCCTTAATCCCTGTTACAGATATTAATGGGTTTGCCCAGTTGGCGAAAGATGAATATATCCGCTCCAACACCACTGTCCAAACACTCGCAAACTTGAATCCTTCGTTTGAACAAATGGGGGAACTGTTATTTGACCAAACCGCCATCGATAAATATGTGGCGATTGAAAAAATTAACCATGTGCATCATGCAGGCAACTCTTCCGGATTGGTGGATGGTGCGGCATTAATGCTCATTGGCAATAAGGAAATTGGAGAAAAATTGGGGTTAAAACCACGCGCTATCATAAAAATGGGCGCTGTTTTGGGAACAGAACCGCTTATTATGCTTGAAGGACCAATTCCGGCTACAATAAAAGCATTGCGAAATGCTAAAATGACTGTTTCGGAGATTGATTTATTTGAAGTCAATGAAGCTTTTGCCGTGGTTCCGTTACGTTTTATGGATCAATTGAATGTTGACCACTCAAAAGTTAACGTAAATGGCGGCGCCATTGCGATGGGACACCCTTTAGGCGCTACAGGATGTATGATTTTAGGAACTGCCCTGGACGAATTGGAACGCCAAAACAAGAGTACTGCTTTGGCAACTTTATGCGTTGGTGGCGGTATGGGAATTGCAACAATAATTGAACGTATTTAAAATCTAATCACTTTTAAAATGACACAACATATAAAATATAAAGTAGATAGCGACGGAATCGCTTTTGTTACTTGGGATGTTGCCAATTCTCCGGTTAACATTATGAATGAAGCTACCATGCCCGAGTTTTTTACAGCCATTAAACAAGCCATAAATGACGAAAAAGTAAAAGGGATCGTCATTAATTCTGCCAAAAACGATTTTATATCCGGCGGTGATTTAAAATGGTTTTTGAATTATGATAAATCAAAGCAAGAATGTTTTGATATGCTGATGGATACCAACAGAAATTTGCGACTGTTGGAAACCTGCAACAAACCGGTTGTTGCCGCAATAAACGGAATGGCGCTTGGCGGCGGCTGTGAAGTTGCCTTGGCCTGTCATTACAGAATTATGGGCAACCATCCTAAAAACCGAATAGGATTGGTGGAATGCTCGGTTGGATTATTTCCGGGAGCAGGCGGAACCCAGCGTTATTTAAGAATGTTGGGACCTCAAAAAACCATTCAATACATTACACAATCAAAAAAACTGACTGCGGAACAGGCTTTAAAAGACGGACTTGTCAATGAAATTTGCGGTGATGGGGAAGACATAAATGCGTTGGCTAAACAATGGATTTTAACAAAGGGAACTTGCGAACAGCCTTGGGACCATAAAAAATTCAAGGTACCGGGAACGCCAGTGGGCATTGGGCAAATATCAGGTGTCGATGAGTTTTTTAGCGTTTCAAATGCAATGGCCTATAAAACAACGCACGGAAATTTGCCGCATATAAAAAATGTGTTAAGCGCCATTTATTACGGCGCATCCTGCCATATAGACAAAGCGTTGGAAATTGAGGCGCGTTATTTTGTGGATACTTTATTCAGCAAAGAAACCAAAAATATCATTCGTTCTTCCTTTGTGTTTATCGGCGATGCCGCAAAAGGGAAGTCGAAACCGAAGGGCTACGAGCTTGTTTCTTTCAAAAAGATTGGTGTTTTAGGCGCAGGAATGATGGGAGCGGGAATCGCTTATGTGAGCGCTAAAGCTGGTTTGGAGGTGGTTTTAAAAGACGTGAGCATTGAAAATGCGGAACGCGGAAAGGAATATGCCAAAACGCAGGAGCAAAAATTGCTGAAAAACGGATTGACTTCAGAAAACAAAATTGCGGCTTTGCTGCAAAAAATTCAACCTTCAAATTCCGTTGATGATTTATCCGATTGCGATTTAATTATAGAAGCTGTTTTTGAAAACGAAAAATTAAAGAATGCGGTAACCAAAGAAACAGAAGATGTGATTGGGAAAGCCGTTATTTTTGCCTCAAACACTTCAACCATACCCATTTCAAAATTGGCAAAAGCTTCTTCTAAACCAGCCCAATTTATAGGTTTGCATTTCTTTTCCCCTGTGGATAAAATGCCTTTGGTTGAAATAATTATGGGAAAGGAAACCAGCGAAAAAACATTGGCGGCCGCTGTTGATTTTGTGATCAAAATCAGAAAAGTGCCTATCGTGGTAAATGACGGACGCGGTTTTTTCACCTCAAGAGTTTTTGGGAAATTTGTGAATGAAGGCATCACGATGCTAACGGAAGGAATTCCGCCGGCAGTTATTGAAAACGTCGCCAAAAAAATAGGGATGCCGGTGGGGCCTTTGGCAATTTCCGACGAAGTTAATTTAAAATTAATGTTGGCCATTATGAGCGAAGACCCAACTTTAACGCCTCATGAAATATCTTTGAAAAATACCATAACGGCTATTGTTGAAATTCATCAGCGAACAGGGAAAAAAGAAGGAAAAGGCTTTTATGACTATCCGAAAAATGAGAAGAAATCGATTTGGAAGGGATGGGAAAAAATTTATCCGCCCCAAACCGATTTTGATGAAGAAGAAGTTGGGAAAAGAATGTTGTTTGCCATGGTGATAGACGCTTATAAATGTTTGGATTCCGGAGTAATCAGAGAACCAAAAGACGCTGATGTTGGGTCAATTTTAGGGATAGGATTTCCCATTCACACCGGCGGCGTTATGTCGTATATAGATTATATAGGCGCTGTGGAGTTTGCTTTGTACAGCGAAAAATTGGCGCAAAAATACGGGGAACGCTTTAAATTGCCGGAAAGCTTAAAAACAAGAATTCAGGAAGCGGGCACCCAGCGAATATTCTATAAAAATTAACATAAACTTTAAAAAAACAACCTAAAATGCTACAAAATATTTTAATTGAAAGAAAAATATATGCATCCGAAGAACATAAAATGCTGCAGGGAATGATTCAAGATTTCATAAAAAATGAAGTTATTGACCATATTGATGAATGGGAAAAAGCCGGTATGGTAAGTCGTGATATTTGGAAACGTGCAGGCGAACTGGGATTGTTGTGCATGGATATGCCGGAAGAATATGGCGGTGTTGGACTTGATTTTTCCTTTAATGCGCTGCTGATTGAAGAATTTGCAAAAAAAGGAATCAGCGGACCTGGTTTTTCGTTGCATTCAGACATTGTGGCGCCCTATATTTTAAAATACGGAACCGAAAATCAGAAGAAAAAATATTTGACCCAAATGGCAAAAGGAGAAATGATCACCGCAATAGGGATGACCGAACCCAATTGCGGGAGTGATTTGCAGGCTTTGCGAACAACGGCGGTGGATAAAGGGGATTATTATTTGGTAAACGGACAAAAAACCTTTATCACCAATGGTTATATGTGCGATATGGCAATCATTGCCGTAAAAACAAATCCGGGAACAAAAGAAGAAGGCATTACTTTGCTTATTATAGAAACTTCCATGGAAGGTTTCAATAAGGGAATTCCGTTCAAAAAAATAGGAATGAAATCCCAGGATACCTGTGAATTGTTTTTTGACAATGTTAAAGTTCCGAAAGAAAACAGGCTGGGCGATGAAAGAAAAGGCTTTAAAATTATGATGACCGAATTGGCGCGTGAAAGATTGACGGTAGGGATTGCTGCCGTTGCAAGTGCAGAAGGCGCGATTGAAGCCACCATTGCCTATACATCCGAAAGAACTGCCTTTAATACCCCTATTGCCGGATTTCAAAATACGCAATTTAAACTTGCCGAGTGCGCCACCCAAATGCAAATACACCAAGCCTTTTTAGACCGTTGCATTGAATTGATGAAAACCCATGAATTATCGGCCGAGAGCGCTTCAATGATTAAATATTCAGCGACGGATATGTGCGGAATTGTAGTGGATGAATGTTTGCAGTTGTTTGGCGGATACGGGTATATGTGGGATTATCCGATTGCCAGGCTGTATGCCGACAATCGGGTGGCGCGAATTTATGCCGGCACCAATGAAATTATGAAATTGTTGATTGCACGCGGTTTATTTAAAGAACTGTTCAAAAAATGAAC
>JACUUQ010000184.1 GCA_014859175.1 Lutibacter sp.
ATTAGTGCTGGTGCGTTAATTTTTATTTTTTGTTTGCAAGGTATTGATTTATATAAACATATAGACGTTCTTTGATTTTTTGATTTGATTTGAAAGTTTATGATTTTACATTTAAAAGTGTAAAATTATGAATTCAGGTAAATATATTTTTTCTCAATTATTAGATTTTGTGAATAAATATGAGTTTGAAAAAATTGTCAAAAAGTACAACGGTAATTATCGGGTACGAGAACTTAATTGTTGGAATCAATTTATTCAGTTGTTTTTTGGACAACTTACTAATCTCAACTCCTTGCGCGATATTTGTTTGTGTCTTAAAGCTCATAATAACAAGTTGTATCATTTAGGAATTAAAAATTATGTTAGTCATACCACTTTGTCACGAGCCAACGAAAAACGTGATTATCAGATTTTTTCTGATTTTGGTAATCATCTGATTGAATTAGTACGCCCTCTTTATAAAAATAGTGAAGTACCTAATTTATCAATTGATAATGAGCTTTTTGCGTTAGATTCAACCACTATTTCCTGTAGCATTAATCTCTTAACTTGGGCCGAAGGAAAATACAGTCGTGGAGCAGTAAAGATGCACACTTTACTTGATTTACGGGGCAGTATTCCTATTTTTATTCTTGTTACCGATGGTAAATACCATGATAGTAACGTACTTGACCAAATTATTTACGAGTCAGATGCCATTTATATAATGGATAAAGCTTATGTGGATTTTAAGGCGTTATACCGTATCAATGCTCATAATTCTTATTTTGTTACAAGAGCAAAATCGAGTTTAAAGTACATTATTATCGAACAAAATTATAATATTGACGAAAAAACGGGGCTAAGAGCTGATAAAATAATCGAACTAACTGTTGCTAAATCAAAAAAACTATATCCTGAAAAGCTTCGCTTAATAGAGTATTACGACGCAGAAAAAGACAATTATCTAGTTTTTATGACAAATAATTTTGAAGTAACGGCACTTGAAGTCTCGTATATTTATAAAAACAGATGGCAAATAGAAACATTTTTTAAATGGATAAAACAAAATTTAGTAATTAAAAAACTTTGGGGACATTCTCAAAACGCAGTTAAAACGCATATTTGGATAGCTATTTGCACTTATTTAATCGTTGCTTATGTAAAAAAATCTGTAAAAAGTGAATTGTCAATTTATCAGATTATGCAAATATTAAGCATATCTGCTTTTGACAAAACGCCGATAAGTCAATTATTGAACGACTTTCAAAACAATCAAAATGTCAATGAACATCAATATAATATTTTTGATGATTAACCTATTTGTTTTTAACGCACCAGCACTAATTGACTATAATAAATTATGAAACATATATCCCGCATAGTTACATTAATGGCTTTTTGTTTATTTTACACCTCTTTACAATCTTGTTCAGGAGGTGAAAATAACAACACAAATCCGCCGCCTGATCCATTGCCTCAGCAACTTACCGACAATGAATTGTTGGATTTGGTGCAAAAAAATACCTTTAAGTATTTCTGGGATTTTGCGCATCCTGTTAGCGGATTGGCTTTAGAGCGCTCAAACCTTGAAGCTTATGGTGGTGAAGCTTCCAATATTGTGACTACTGGCGGAAGCGGTTTTGGAGTGATGGCCATTGTTGTGGGCGTTGAAAGAAACTATATTACAAGAGACCAAGCTTTAGAACGATTGCATAAAATAACTGATTTTTTGTTGAATGCCGATCGTTTTCACGGTGCTTTTCCGCATTGGTATTATGGAGATACGGGAAAAGTGAGGCCTTTTTTCTCTACGGATGACGGCGGAGATATTGTTGAAACTTCCTTTATGATTCAGGGTTTATTAACAGTGCGTCAATATTTTAATAAAGACAATGCGCTTGAAATTTCACTTCGCACCAAAATCAACCAACTTTGGAACGACGTGGAATGGGATTGGTACACCAATAACAAAGATGTATTGACTTGGCACTGGTCGCCAAATTTTGGCTGGGCCATTAATCATGAATTAAAAGGATATAATGAGGCGCTTATCACCTATGTTTTGGCGGCGGCGTCAACAAGCCATCCAATAAATAAAACCGCTTATCACAATGGCTGGACCTCAGGCAATGATTTCAACAACGGAAATGTGTATTTTCAAAAATGGAAACTTAAATTAGGCCCTGAAATGGGTGGCCCGTTGTTTTTTGCGCATTATTCTTTTCTGGGATTGGATCCGAGAAATTTAGTGGATAGATACGCGAATTATTGGGATCAAAACGTTAATCACACCCTTATAAACCGAGAATATTGCGTTAAAAATCCGAAACAATTTATTGGATATGGTGCAGGAAGCTGGGGGCTGACGGCAAGTGACAATAAAAATGGTTATTCGGCTCACAGTCCAACCAACGATTTAGGGGTTGTTTCCCCAACGGCGGCATTGTCATCATTTCCATACACACCGGAATTTTCTATGCAGGCGCTCCGCAGTTTTTATTACAACTTCGATGGAAAGTTGTGGGGAAAATATGGATTTTTTGATGCTTTTAACCAAACAGAAAATTGGTACGCCACCAATTATTTAGCCATTGACCAAGGACCGATCATCATAATGATAGAAAATCACCGAACCGGATTGCTTTGGGATTTATTTATGTCGAGTCCTGAAGTGCAGGCAGGATTAAAAAAACTGGAGTTTACAAGTCCGCATTTTTAATAGATAAGTAAACTATTGGCAGCATATTGCCATCAAAATAAAATTGATGCTGAAAAATGATATTTTTTATCATATTGAATCAGCTTAAAAATTTAAAATAACATGAAACGAGCATATCAGATTTTGATTCATAAAGAAATGATTAATAGCGAACAGCAGCTGTTACCGCTAAAAAATAAAATATAAACAGATGAAAATTAAACAACTCATAATTCCATTTTTTGCAATACTGTTAGCCATAACAAGCTGTACAGAAAAGACAACCGTTGCCAAAAAAGATTTAAGCAGCACCCCTGAAACTAAATCTGATGCTAAAATGGAATCTTTTTTGGATAGTCTGACCAAAATTATGACCCTAGAAGAAAAAATCGGACAGCTGACACTTATGTCCACCGATTGGGAAAAAACAGGCCCAACCATCAATGAAAATTATAAAAATTTAATCAAAGAAGGAAAAGTCGGCAATATTTTTAATGCCTATTCTGTAAAATTTACCAGAGAATTACAACAACTTGCCGTAGAAAATACACGTCTTAAAATTCCTTTGTTGTTTGGCTATGATGTTATTCACGGACATCGCACAATTTTTCCGATTTCCTTGGGCGAATCCGCCAGTTGGGATCTAAAAGCGATTGAAAACGCTGCGCGAATTGCCGCTACGGAAGCTTCCGCAGAAGGAATTCATTGGACTTTTGCGCCCATGGTTGATATTTCTAGAGATGCGCGTTGGGGAAGGGTTTCAGAAGGTGCCGGAGAAGATGTTTATTTGGGATCGGAAATAGCAAAAGCAAGAGTTAGAGGTTTTCAGGGAGACGATTTATTTGCGACAAATACCGTTTTGGCCTGCGCAAAACATTATGCGGCTTATGGCGCCCCAATTGCCGGAAGGGATTATAACACGGTGGATATGTCTGAAAGAGAGCTAAGAACAACGTATTTACCGCCTTTTAAAGCGACTGTTGATGCCGGTGTTACCACTTTTATGACGGCTTTTAATGACGTAAATGGCGTTCCTGCAAGCGGAAATAAATACTTACTGACTGATATTTTAAGAGAAGAATGGGGTTTTGAAGGATTTGTGGTCACCGATTATACTTCCATCAATGAATTGGTTCCCCATGGCGTAGCGAAAGACAACAAACAAGCTGCTGAAATTGCGATAAACGCCGGTGTGGATATGGATATGCAAGGCGGCGTTTATATGGATTATTTAAAGGAGCTGATTGCCGACGGGAAAGTGACCGAACATCAGGTAACAACCGCAGCAAGAAAAATATTGACATTAAAATATAAGCTGGGCTTGTTTTCAGATCCCTACAGATACTGCGATGAAATCAGGGAAAAGCAATTGCTGATGACTCCGGAACATTTGGAGGCAGCAAGAGATATGGCTAGAAAATCGGCCGTTTTATTAAAAAACAGCAAGCAAACACTTCCGCTTTCAAAAGATAAAAAAGTTGCATTAATCGGCCCTTTAGCCAATGACAAATACAATATTATTGGCTCCTGGACTGCAGCCGGAGATCGTTACACAAAACCGGTCACCGTTTTGGAAGGTTTCAAAGAAAAAATTTCAAATCAGGCCAATCTATTTTTTACGCAGGGATGTGAAATAAATTCTGACAATATTTCCGATTTTCAAAATGCCATAAATATCGCCAAAAAATCCGATGTTGTGGTGATGGTGATGGGAGAATCCGAAGGAATGTCGGGAGAAGCCGCAAGCAGAACAAATCTTGATTTACCGGGAAATCAAAAGGAATTGCTGAAAGCCATAAAAAAATTAGGAAAACCAATAGTGTTGGTTTTAATGAACGGAAGGCCTTTAACGCTTGAATGGGAAGATGCCAATATGGATGCCATTTTGGAAACCTGGTATCCGGGAACAATGGGTGGTTATGCCATTGCCGATTTGATTTTTGGCGATGCGAACCCTTCAGGAAAATTAACGATGACTTTCCCCAGAAATGTTGGACAAATTCCTATTTATTACAATGTAAAAAATACAGGACGGCCATATGAAGCAAATGGGCCTGAACAAAGGTACCGCTCAAGATATCTCGATGTTGCCAATTCCCCGCTTTATCCTTTTGGTTACGGCTTAAGTTACACCACATTTAAATACACAAATTTCGCCATCGATAAAAAAACTTACGAATTTAAAGAGAAAATAAACATTAGTGTTACGGTCACAAATACCGGCTCTTTTAAAGGCGAAGAAGTGGTACAACTTTATATGAGAGATTTGGTGGCGAGTGTTACATTGCCTTTAAAAGAACTTAAACGCTTTGAAAAAGTGATGCTGGAACCCAATGAATCCAAAAAAATCACCTTTACCCTAACTTCTGATGATTTGGCATTTTACACACAAGATATGAGTTTTAAGGCCGAAGCCGGTGAATTTAAACTTTTTGTGGGAACAAACAGTGAAGCTTTGCTTGAAACAAACTTTACGCTGAAATAAAAAATTATTAATTGAATCAAATCCAAAATAGCAGTTTTAACGATAACAAAAACCGAATTTTATGAGAACTTTTAAATTTAAACCAACCAATTTATTACTTGTTATGCTGTTGATAATAAGTATGGCATCATGTGATGAAAACACTTTTTTCCCTTTAATCGAATCTATTCCTTGTGAAACTCCGGAAACTGCGGACCCTTCCATCATCAATGATTTTCAGTGCCAGGACAACATGTTGCTTCCAGATGTAGAAGCTGTTTTAAATCCGGACGAATCTGGAGCAAATATGAGTCGGTTTGTTGGAAAATACACCGATCCAAC
>JACUUQ010000185.1 GCA_014859175.1 Lutibacter sp.
TTATTGGTACAGATGCTGTTCGCCATGAATCATTGCTGTGTGTATCAAAATTTGTACTGCTCGTTTCATCTAAAGAATATAAAATTAAATATACAAAAAAAGTGAGCTAAAAAGCTCACTTTTTTAATAAGTGTTCATTTTTATTTAACTTCTTCAGAAACTTGATATTTTTTGCTCAATTCCATAGAAATGGCCGAGCGTTCAAATTTAATTTTCCCTGCGCCAGTTTCAACAATTACGGTATTGTCGCTGTCCACAATGTCAACTATTTTTCCGTGAATGCCACTGCTGGTCACAATTTTATTTCCTTTTGCAATGGAAGTTTGAAATTTCTTTTCGTTCTTTTGGCGTTTTATTTGCGGTCTTATCATAAAAAGATAAATCACCACAAACATTAATAAAAAAGGAAGCATACTCATTAATGAATCTCCTCCAAAGGCCTGTAAAGCGATACTTGTGTACATATTTTTATTTTATTTATTGATTATTTTTTTGCGGTTACAGTTCCGCCAATGCGCAACATTTCTGTTACATTTTCAGTGTTTGTTTTCAATGTTATAGTTTTGCTTTGTTTTCCCGTTCTTCCTTTAGAATCAAAAGAAAACTTTAATTCGGCAGATTCTCCCGGTTTAATGGCATCTTTAGGCCATTCAGGCACGGTACAACCGCAAGATGCAGATGCGTCTGTAATAATTAAATCTGTTTTTCCTTTGTTGCTTATTTTAAATATGCCTTCTACAACTTTGCCTTCAACAACAGTTCCAAAATCGTAGTCTTTGGTGTCAAACTCAATAATGGCTGTGCCTAAACTAATTTTTGCGTCTCTTTCTTTTGCAGTTTCTAAATTTGCTGAATCTATTTTTGCAGATGCATTGTCTTTGCACGAAACAAATGCCAAACTAAATAAAGCAATAAATACAATACTATTTTTTCTCATGGTTTTTGGTTTTTTTTGTAAAAATATGAAATTACAACAATCCTCGCCCGATTTTATTTAATCTTTTTGAGGCCGTAAAATCTTTTAAAATTTTATCGATAACGCCATTTATAAAAAAACTGCTTTTTTCCGAAGAATAATCTTTTGCAATTTCAATATATTCGTTAATGCTAACGCTTGTTGGAATTGACGGGAATTTTAAAAACTCGGTTATCGCCATTTTTATCAAAATCATATCAATTTCCGCAATACGGTCTGTGTCCCAATTGGGCGTTTTATTTTCAATTTCCTTTTCAAATTCCTTGTGGTTCAGCACCACTTTTCTGAATAAATCAACCACAAATTTCTTGTCGTCATCATCTTTATACGTATTCCCTAACATAAAAGGTTTCAAAGGCTTCAACTGATTCAACGATTTAACAATCCAGGTATTCACAAAAGGAATATCATCCACCCAACTAATGTTTTTGTCTTCAAAATATTCTGCCAATTTTTCATTTGGCGCCACCACATTTTTAAAGAGCGCAACCACAAACTCGCGGTCTTCTTCAAAAGTAGATTTTTCCGATTTCAAATAAGCCGCATAAATGCTGGATTCCTTAATCAGTTTCAAAATTTCGTGGACATATTCATTGTCCAAACGCCAATAATTAAGTTTATTTTCTTCCAAATACGCATTCAAGGAGCCACTCTCCTCCAATAACCTAAAAATTTGGTTGTTAATGAATTTACAATTCGGATTTAAATCCTGGGTAGTTGCCAAATATTTTTTGCCGGAAATTTCAATATGTTTTTTTTCCATATTCTTAACCTCAACAAGCAAACGAAGCATCAGCACATACAAATCGTGCATTTTTTCTATACTGGCATATAAAAAATCTTCTTCTTTTTTAAGGTTGTCACTTTTAGACTGAAGCAACGCATAAACCGATTGCATTACCTTAATTCTAATATGTCTTCTGTTTATCATTTAAAGAACTTTTGAAATTTTTAGTGGTACAAAGCGCAAAAATACTAATAATTTTCAGAAATAAAATTTTGTTTTTGTTTATTTACATAAAGTTTACAAATTCAATAAATACTGTTTTGAGGTTACCTGACTTTTTGGTGGGCGTTCCCCTGAGGGTCGGGTTTTTCGTTGCAATCCGTCTTTGCGAGCGCAGCGCGGCAATCTGTTGAACATATTGCTTCATAAGCTCGCAAAGCCGGGATTTTCACTGCACCCCCTAACGCAACTTGATTTTACGTTTGATGATTTTTTTACAGAATGAATGAACGGACAGGTCGCGACCTGTCCCTACATTTCTTTTTTTCCCGTATCTTCGCATTTTACAAAATTCATTGCCTTTAAATTCTTTATGAAAGCTTTATCATACTTAAACAAATACTTCTTAAAATATAAATACCGATTGCTGTTGGGCATCATTATTACCATTGCCTCAAAAATTTTGGCATTGCAGGTTCCCCAAATTATCAGGGAATCCATAAATGTTGCGGAAGATTACAGAAACGGCATTGTAGCCGATTTGGCCGTGGTAAAATCGGAATTGCTTTACAACATTCTTTTAATTGTCGCTGCAGCGCTGCTTTCGGGATTTTTCACCTTTTTAATGCGCCAAACCATCATTGTGATGTCGCGCTTAATTGAATTCGATTTAAAAAATGAAATTTACCGACAATACCAATTGCTCTCGTTAAATTTTTACAAAAAAAACAGAACCGGCGATTTAATGAATCGCATTACGGAAGATGTGAGCAAAGTGCGTATGTACTCTGGACCCGCCATTATGTATACCATAAATATGTTGGTGCTATTTTCTGTGGCCATTATTAAAATGTACAATATCGATGTCACTTTAACCAACTATACGCTATTGCCTTTGCCCATTTTATCGGTATTGATTTATTATTTAAGCAGAATCATTAACCAACGAAGCACCATTGTGCAGCAATATTTATCAAAACTGACATCAAGCGCCCAGGAAACTTTTTCGGGAATCAGCATTTTAAAATCGTATGGCATTGAAGAAAAAGCCATGGCCGAATTTGAAAACTTATCCAACAATGCAAAAGAAAAAAACATCAGCTTGTTTAAAGTGCAGGCCTTGTTTTTTCCTTCTATGATTCTCTTGATTGGCCTAAGCAATATTCTGGTTATTTATGTTGGCGGTTTGCGCTATATTCAAGGCACCATTTCTTTGGGCGTTATCGCTGAATTTATTATGTACATCAATATGCTTACCTGGCCGGTTGCCGTTGTAGGCTGGGTAACTTCAATTATTCAGGAAGCAGAAGCATCGCAAACTAGGATCAACGAGTTTTTAAAACAAGAACCGGAAATTAAAAACAATGCTGTGAAACCCTCAAAAATTGAAGGCGAAATTGAATTTAAAGAGGTGTCATTTACCTATGACGACACCAATATTGAAGCGCTTCAACATGTAAGCTTTAAACTTGAAAAAGGAAAAACATTGGGCATTTTAGGAAATACAGGATCTGGAAAAACAACGCTTATCAGCCTAATTGCCCGTTTGTATGATGTAAAATCGGGAGAAATTTTAATTGATCAAAAACCCATTGAACAGCTTAATCTGGACAACCTGCGCCAAAGCATCGGTTTTGTTCCGCAAGAAGCATTCTTGTTTTCCGACACCATCAAAAACAATATCAAATTTGGCGATGAATCTGCATCCGACGAAAAAATTGAGCAAGCCGCCAAAGATGCCTATATCCATCACAATATTATTGAGTTTAATGAAGGTTACAACACTTTTGTTGGCGAACGCGGCGTTACCTTATCGGGCGGACAAAAGCAGCGGGTTTCCATTGCCCGGGCGCTTATTAAAGAACCTAAAATTCTAATTTTCGACGATTGCTTATCCGCAGTGGACACTGAAACGGAAGAAATCATTTTAAACAATTTATTTAAAATAAGCCAGGATAAAACAACAATCATTGTAAGCCATAGAATTTCATCGGTAAAAAATGCCGATATCGTTATAGTATTGGAAAAAGGCAAAATAATTCAACAAGGTTCACATAATGAGTTAATTAAAATTGATGGCTATTATAAAGAACTTTATGAACAGCAACTTTTGGAAAAAGAAATTTGAAAATAGTGAAATAAGTCAAATATTTTTATAGATTTGTGTCAAAATCTAATAAAAAGATTAATTAAATAGAGAGTTATATATGAATGACAATGAACATTTAGAACAAGAAGAGATATTCTCCCAAGTTCTTAGAGCAGGAAGAAGAACTTACTTTTTTGACGTAAGAGCAACAAAAGCTGAAGATTATTACTTAACTATTACCGAAAGTAAAAAATTTACGCACGACGATGGATCTTTCCATTACAAAAAGCATAAAATTTATTTATACAAAGAAGATTTTGTAGAGTTTAATGATATGCTTAAAGAAGCAACAAATTATATTTTAAATGAAAAAGGTGAAGAAGTGATTTCTGAACGTCACCAAAAAGATTTTAAAAAACCATCAGACAGCACGCAAGAAACCGAAGAAACAGTATCTGGATCCGAAAGTTTTACCGATGTGAATTTTGAAGATATATAATCGTATCAATCAACAAAATAAAAAAACACTTCCATTGAAGTGTTTTTTTATGCCCAAAAAAAAGCTGATGAAATTATCATCAGCTTTTTTTCAATGTTATTTTATGCAAACTATGCCAATACTTTTTGAACCTTGTCTGCAGCTTCCTGAAATTCAGTGGCTGAAATTAAATCCAATCCGCTATTGTCTAAAAGTTCCTGCGCTTCTTTGGCATTGGTTCCCTGTAAACGAACAATAATTGGAACGTTTATGGCATCGCCCATATTTTTATAAGCATCAATAACGCCTTGCGCCACACGGTCGCAACGCACAATTCCGCCAAAAATATTCACCAAAATTGCTTTTACGTTTGGATCTTTTAAGATAATTCTGAATGCTGTTTCAACACGTTTTGCATCTGCAGTACCGCCAACATCCAAAAAGTTTGCAGGTTCTCCGCCAGATTGTTTAATTAAATCCATCGTGCTCATCGCCAAACCTGCGCCATTTACCATACAGCCCACATTTCCGTCTAAATCAACATAATTCAATCCTGCGGCGTTTGCTTCAACCTCAATCGGACTTTCCTCACGTAAATCTCTCAATACCGCTAAATCTTGATGGCGAAACAATGCATTGTCATCCAAAACAACTTTTGAATCAACCGCCAAAATTTTATCGTCCGATGTTTTCAAAACCGGGTTAATTTCAAATAAAGTAGCATCAGAATTTACAAAAGCTGTGTATAAAGAAGTTACGAACTTGATCATTTCTTTCAACGCATTTCCCGTCAAGCCTAAATTAAAGGCAATTTTACGCGCCTGAAAAGCTTGTAATCCCAATAAAGGATCCATTTCTTCGGTAAAAATTAAATGAGGGGTGTTTTCGGCAACAGTTTCAATATCCATACCTCCTTCGGTAGAATACATAA
>JACUUQ010000186.1 GCA_014859175.1 Lutibacter sp.
CAAAGGAAATCCCGCCGCCGTTTGTCCGCTTGAAAAATGGATTTCAGCAGATTTAATGCAGGCCATTGCTGAAGAAAACAATTTGTCGGAAACTGTTTTCTTCGTAAAAAAAGGAAATTCATTCGACATTAAATGGTTTACGCCAACTTGTGAAATGGATTTATGCGGACACGCAACTTTGGCTGCGGCACATATTATTTTCAGCGAATTAAATTACAAAGAAAAACAGCTCACATTTAATTCAAAAAGCGGCAAACTTACGGTTACAAAAACTGCTGATTGGTACACTTTGAATTTTCCTTCAGAAGAAATTTCAGCAATTGAAACGCCTGAATTATTAAAACAAGCGTTAAATGTCCCTGTTTTAAAAAGCTTTAAAGGAAATGGGAAATTGCTGGTTGAATTGGAGAATGAAACTGTTGTTAAAAATTTAGCACCAACATTCAATTTATTGGCCCAAATAGCAGCAAACATGATTATTGTTACTTCAAAAGGTGATCAAGTAGATTTTGTTTCGCGCGTTTTTGCGCCAAATCTGGGCATCAACGAAGATCCTGTAACCGGTTCAGCGCATACCTTGCTGATTCCTTATTGGACGAAAAAGCTGCACAAAACCAACTTAGAAGCTGTCCAACGCTCTAAAAGAACCGGATATTTGAAATGCGAATATTTAAATGACCGCGTTGAAATGAGCGGACAAGCCGTTACTTATTTAAAAGGAAAATTAATTATATAATCACATCCCGCATTGGCGGAACAAGTTAAAATCTGTATAAACAAATAACATTTAAAATGAAAAATATAGCTGTTATTGGCGCCGGAACAATGGGAAATGGAATTGCCCACGTTTTTGCCCAAAATAATTACAACGTAAAATTAATTGATGTTTCACAAGAAGCTTTAGATCGCGGCTTGGCTACCATTGTTAAAAATTTGGATCGTTTGGTTGATAAAGGAACCATCACTGCGGAAATTAAAACGCAAACTTTGGCAAATATCACAACTTTCACTTTAATTGCTGAAGGCGTTAAAAATGTGGATTTGGTGGTTGAAGCCGCCACAGAAAATGTGGATTTAAAATTAAAAATATTCAAGCAAATTGACGAGGAAGCGCCAGAAAATGCCATTTTGGCTTCAAACACTTCTTCCATTTCAATCACTAAAATTGCGTCGGTAACCAAACGACCAGAAAAAGTGATAGGAATGCACTTTATGAATCCGGTGCCAATTATGAAATTGGTTGAAATCATCAGAGGATACAATACTTCTGATGAGGTAACCAAAACCATAATGGAACTTTCCGGAAAGTTGCAAAAAATTCCTGTGGAAGTCAATGACTATCCCGGATTTGTGGCCAACCGAATTTTAATGCCGATGTTAAATGAAGCCATAGAAACTTTGTACAATGGCGTTGCCGGCGTTTATGAAATTGATACGGTTATGAAACTGGGAATGGCGCACCCAATGGGTCCGTTGCAATTGGCCGATTTTATTGGGTTGGATGTGTGCTTGTCTATTTTGGAAGTGATGTATAACGGATTTAAAAATCCGAAGTATGCGCCTTGTCCGCTTTTGGTGAATATGGTACAGGCCGGAAAATTGGGCATAAAATCGGGTGAAGGTTTTTACGATTATTCCGAATCAAAGAAAGCGGAAAAAATCGCAAAACAATTTCAATAAAAATCTTTGGGATATTTACCAAAATTCAATAAAAAAGCCGCTAAAAGCGGCTTTTTTATTGATTATATTCTTTTTCTTCTCTTCGGATTCTGATCTGATCCAAAAGTACTTTTAGCTATTGTTCCTGGAGCACCCGGACGTTTTCTTCCGAATCCGCCAAAATCGGTTTTAGGTTTTCTGTCGCCGTCACCAAATCTTTTTCTGTCGTTGCCTCTATCGCTGTCGCCTGTTCTTTTTCTTGGTCCTCTGTCGCCGCCACGAAATCCTCCGCCTCCGCCGCTTCTTGCCTGACCGGTACGTTGTTTGGTGGTAATTTCAACATTTACGCTTCTGCCTTCAAAATCAACATCATTTCCTCCAAAAGCGCTCATCGTTTCTTTTTCGTAGGTTTTATCCAATTCGAAGAACGAGAAAGTGTCTAATATTTCAATTTGTCCGATTTCAATATTTTTGGCAATTCTTTGGTCGTTAATCAAGCCAATCAATCTGGCCGGATTTAATTTGTCTTTTTTACCAATATTGATAAAGAAACGCGTCATATTTTCATCATCTCTGCGTTTGCTTCCTCTATCAGAATTCCTGTCAACACCTCTCATCTGCTCGCTGTCATTTAAATCTGGTGCATTTTGATAATACGTTAAAAATGTATTGAATTCAATCGAAACAAACTTTTTAATCAGTTCTTCACGATCCAAATCTTTCAATTTCTCATAAATAGAAGGCAAAAAATCACTTATTTCAGTCTCGTTTACTTTAATGTCCTGAACCTTGTCAATCAATTTCAACAATTGATTTTGACAAATTTCTTTTCCGGTTGGAATTGGCGTGCTTATAAATTTTTTGCCGATCAATCTTTCAATTGGGTGCAATTTGCTTTTTTCCCTAACAGTAACTATGGCAATTGAAATCCCTTCTTTACCGGCACGGCCTGTTCTTCCGCTACGGTGTGTGTAAGCCTCAATTTGATCCGGAAGTTTGTGGTTGATCACATGTGTTAAATCGGTTACATCCAATCCCCTTGCGGCAACATCTGTCGCCACCAATATTTGCAATGTTTTGTTACGGAATTTCTCCATAACACTGTCGCGTTGCGCTTGTGATAAATCACCGTGAAGCGCGTCAACATTGTATCCGTCGCTAATTAATTTATCTGCAATCTCTTGTGTTTCTCTTCTTGTTCTGCAAAAAATGATGCTGTAAATATCCGGATTTACGTCGGCAATTCTTTTGATGGCATTGTACCTGTTTCTTTCAGAAACCACATAATATTGATGTGAAACCTGGTCGGTTCCTTTATTTTTTTCACCTGCGCTAATCTCAATCGGATTTTTTAAATACGCTTTAGCGATTCCTTCAACTTCTTTTGGGAATGTTGCGGAAAACAACAATGTTTGCTTTTCTTTTGGCGTAACGGCCAAAATTTTATCCAATTCATCTTTAAAACCCATATTCAGCATCTCATCGGCTTCATCTAAAATAAGCCATTTAAGATTTGAAAGTTTTAATTGTTTTCTGTTGATTAAATCAACCGTTCTTCCCGGAGTTCCAACAATAATTTGAACACCTTTATTTAGTTTTCTAACTTGGTCTTCAATGCTGGCACCGCCATAAACGGCAAGTGTTTTAACACCTTTTAAATGTTTTGAAAATTCAACAATATTACTGGCAATTTGCATCGCCAGCTCACGTGTTGGCGATAAAATAATTGCTTGAACATCGTTGCTGTTCACGTCAATTTGTTCCAAAATTGGCAAACTGAAAGCTGCAGTTTTTCCTGTGCCTGTTTGCGCAAATGCTTTTAAATCTTGCTTGGAAGATAAAACTTGAGGAATTGCTTTTAACTGAATTTCTGTTGGCGTTTCAAAACCTAAATCAGTTAATGCTTGTAAAATTTGGCTGTTAAGCCCTAGTTCTTTAAATGTCGACATTTCTGTAAATATTATGATCTACAGACGCCCATCTATAAACCGGTTAAATCGGGTGCAAAAGTACACTTTAAATACATACGAATTACATTAATAAAATTTATTTTTGTTTTATTTAACGTTAAGCGCTATTTAGAAAATAATCTTGGGTGTTCCCCTTCGGGTCGCGCTATCCACTATATCTTTTTTAAATGAAATTTAAATAAAAAAGAGTTTATCCTGAGCGCAGTCGAAGGGTTGCTATCGCTAACACAAATTCAACCCATATCAATTGTGTACTGTCAATTTAATTAATTCCGAATCTAACTTATTAAAATTCAAATTAATAAATCCATTTTTAACAATTCCCTTATTGTCTATTAAAATTGTTCTTGGATAGTTACTGCTTAAAAAGTGATGCGCATAACTGTCTTTTGAAAGCAGGTATTGGTTATCAATATTTAATAATTTTAAGTGAGCATCTGCCGTTAAATTTTGTGGAGAACTTTGCATATTAATGCCAACAAACAGCAAATCGGGATACTTTTTCTCCAAAAATTTTATGCGATTCACCAAATAATCGGTGGTTATAAACGCCGTTGACCAAAAGTAAATCACCGTATTTTTATTTTTAATAACCTCATTTATTGTTAACGGAACATTGTTGTAAGATAAAATCTCAAAATTTTGAAGCGGTTCCTTTAGCGCTAAATTATTGCAGTCGTTTACTAAATTATTAATTTGCTGCACATATTCTTTGTTGGTGCAATTTGTTAAAAATAGCTTTAATGCTGCTTCATTGATTTGGCAAGCCGACTCACTTTTTAACAAATCGCTAACTATAATCCTTTTCAGCAAGGTATTTTTAAAATCATTTGATGTAATCTGTTCATTAATGGCATTTAATATGTTTACGGTAAGATCATTTTTGGCGCTGTCCTTTTCTTTAAGCCGGTAACTGATGTTGTACAAATAACTGACCACATAGTTTTGATAAGGATAAAAGGCAACCAAATCTTCTTCATTTAAACTAATTTTGTGTCGGTAATTATAAAATTCATCAGAAATTTCGGGAAATTCTTCAAGGTTATAAACACCTTTATAAAAATATGGATAAAGTTCCATTAACCTATATAAAGGAAATTGAATGGCTGTATTTGTTAATTTTTTGAATCCTTTTGAAACAGCAACTTCATTCTGAAAAAAATCATTATAAATGGCAAATCGTTCTTTTGAAAGTGACTCAATTTTATCCTGAAAATCCTTTTCCTTCAAATTAAAATTGCGGTACATCATTTTTTCATCCTTTTCATTTTGCAAAAACAAGGCAATTAAAAGTTCATTTTTAGTACTTCCTTTACCGCTAAAAACAATTGAATGATCAAAATCCCAAGTATTAAGCCGCACCAAAACACTGTCTGCAGGCTCTAAATAAATATATTGAAATTCTCTCCCGTGCTTAAACGCATACAAACCTTCCTGCAAAGAAGGAATTTCGGTTAAAAATCTGTTGTTTTCATCAAGCAACAAGGTGTCCAAAACTTTCTCGTCTTTTAAAAGCAGCACAAAGTTTGTTTTCGGGTTGATAATTTGTCCGCCAAAATAAGTCAAGGCATTTTCATTGGCTTTTTTGCATCCAAAAGTTAAAAATAACAATATGACATAGAAAATGTACTTCATAAAAGTTTATTTAAACAAAAATACAACCATCTGTTTGGCCATCTAGTTAATGAGTTGTTAAAAGTGACGGCTAAGTTCTATTTACAACAGCATTTGCATATTCTATGATAAAAATCAAGTAAAAATTATAAAAGAAATTCAATCGAAAT
>JACUUQ010000187.1 GCA_014859175.1 Lutibacter sp.
TGCTAAATATTTTTTTCAAAGATAAACAAATCATTCGTTAATTAGAATAGAGCCAGCATTTTTAGTGTAATATGTTAATTATCAACTATATATATAATTTTAAATTGGTTTTAAATTTAGACTGAATAAAAATAATTTTAAATCATAGGGAAAAAACCCTTAAAAGGCGGTACTTTTGTTGGTCATAAAATCAAAAAGTTTGTCCATAACAGCCACAGAATTAGAAGAAAGAAAAGCAGGTAAAGATTTATACAGCTACCAAAAAGAAGCAATTAACAAAATTTTTAAATGCTTTGAGGATAAGCCGGAAGATTATCATTTGTTGTTCCAGTTGCCAACAGGCGGCGGAAAAACGGTAATTTTTTCTGAGATTGTTCGACAATATTTGAAGCATCACAACAAAAAAGTATTGGTACTGACGCATCGTATTGAATTGTGTAAGCAAACATCGACCATGCTTACCGAATTTAACGTGAACAATAAGGTAATTCACAGCAAAGCAAATTTAGACGACCAGGAAAATTATAGCTGTTTTGTGGCGATGGTGGAAACCCTGAACAACCGATTAAATGACGACAAGCTTGACATTTCCGATGTTGGTTTGGTGATTATTGATGAGGCGCATTACAATTCCTTCACTAAACTCTTTAAGTTTTTCGACAAATCATTTTTTTTGGGCGTGACCGCAACGCCATTAAGTTCGAATATGCAATTGCCGATGAACGACAATTACGATGAATTGATTGTTGGGGAAACGATAGAATCGTTAATACAAAATGAATTTTTGTCGAGCGCAAAAACTTTTTTATACAATGTAGGCTTAACTTCACTGGTTGTTGGCGCCAATGGCGATTATACGGTAAAATCATCCGAAGATTTGTACTCAAATAATGATATGTTGGGCAAATTATTGACTGCTTATGAAGAGCATTCCAAAGGAAAGAAAACATTAATTTTCAACAATGGCATCAGCACTTCTTTGCACGTTTATGAAATGTTTAGGGCGGCCGGCTATACCATTGCGCATTTGGACAATACCGCCACAAAAAAGGAACGTGAATTTATTTTAAGGTGGTTTAAAAAAACGCCAAATGCCATTTTAACTTCCGTGAGTATTTTAACCACAGGTTTTGATGAACCTACGGTTGATACCATTATTTTAAACAGGGCCACAAAATCTCTGACCTTATATTATCAGATGATTGGCCGTGGTTCCCGAATTTTAAAGACTAAAAACACATTTAATGTGATTGATTTGGGGAACAACTTCCACCGATTTGGGCCGTGGGGTGCCGATTTAAACTGGCAAAGTATTTTTACATCGCCTAATTATTATCTGGACAAATTGTTGAGTGACGAAGAGTTGGAAAGCAATTTTGAATACGAAATGCCAAAAGAATTGCGGGCAGCGTTTTCAAATTCTAAAACCGTGCATTTCGACATCAAACAAACCTATAAAGATGCCGTTAAAATTGGCGAATCTTCAAAAGTGGTTTTGGAACGTTCCATTGCGCAACACGCCAAAATATGTGTTGAAAACAGCGAAGATGTTTATGACGCCTTAATTTTAGCAAATAAGTTGGGCGAAGATATTGAATACAGAATTCACCATTACACCAAATGCATCAGCAAAAGCACCACAAATTTTGCCGATTGGCTTAAAGACGACTACGGAAAAAAATTGCGTTTGTATTTACGTGATAATTTTGACACCGTTTTTGAAGAAGTTTACGGAAGATCGCCGGAAGATTAATTTCGCATTCCATAAAATTATTTTCACAAATCACATGCGGGAAAAAATAATATTTTTCGTTAATAATTTATTTTGTATAAAAAATAAAAATCTGTAAATAAGTATATTAACAATAATTACTTCAATAAATAGTTACATTTTTGCAAAATGGCAAACATCATAAAAGAACAACAACATATTTTGGACAAATTGAGTATTGAAATGCTCAATGAAATGCAGCAAGAAGCAGAAATCGCAATCAATTCCAACAACAACATTATTTTACTGTCACCAACAGGCACCGGAAAAACTTTGGCTTTTTTACTGCCGATAATCAAATCATTGGACGCCGATTGTGGGGAAGTACAAACTTTAATTTTAGTGCCTTCCAGAGAATTGGCCATTCAAATTGAACAAGTTACACGAGAAATGGGAACGGGTTTTAAAGCCAATGCTGTTTATGGCGGACGTCCATTTTCAAAAGATAAAATTGAACTGAACCATTTGCCTGCCATTTTAATAGGCACGCCTGGAAGAATTGCAGATCATTTGCGTAGAGGCACTTTTTCAACCCAACATATTAAAACGTTGGTGCTTGACGAATTTGACAAATCGCTGGAAGTTGGTTTTGAAGAAGAAATGAAAGAAATCATTTCGGCATTAACCAAGGTGAATAAACGTATTTTAACCTCGGCCACACAAGCTTTAAAAATCCCCAAATTTGTTGGATTGAACAATCCGACCATCATCAATTACCTTAAAGAAGAAGGAGAAGAAACGCCACTTTTAAAAATAAAAACCGTTATTTCTCCCACCAAAGATAAATTGGAAACGTTGGTAAAAGTGCTTTGCCATATTGAAAATGAGCCCGCCATTATTTTCTGTAACTTTAGGGATACAATTGAAATGGTAAGCGATTTTTTGATGGAAAATAAGATTGAACACGGTTGTTTTTATGGCGGCATGGAACAAAAAGACCGGGAAAAAACCTTAATAAAATTCCGCAATGGCACACATCAGGTGATTGTGGCTACAGATTTGGCCGCCAGAGGATTGGATATTCCTGAAATAAAATATATTATCCATTATCAGTTGCCTTTAAAGCTCGATGAATTCACGCACAGAAACGGAAGAACTGCACGTATGAACGCGAAAGGAACCGCTTACGTCATTCAGTGGAAAAAAGAAAAAAAATCAGAATTTACAACTGATGTTGAAATGGAAATACTTAAAAATAAACCCACGCCAAAGTCTTCCAAATGGGAAACCTTATATATTTCTGGAGGCAGAAAAGACAAGATTTCAAAAGGCGATATTGCCGGATTGTTCCTAAAACAAGGGAAGCTCAGCAACGACGAATTGGGAATAATAGAGCTAAAGCAAGATTGCGCTTTTGTGGCCGTCCCTGCTTTAAAAGCAAAAGAACTTATTAAAATGTTGAACAACAGCAAACTAAAAAATAAAAAAGTAAGATTAGCAATTGAGTAGCTATTTAAATTAGAAAGTTCCTTTTTCGAAAAAATTTTGAATCCAAAAATCCAAAAATCATAAATAAACGCAATATTTACCAATGGAACAATTAAAAGTGACCATCATAGGTTTTGAGGAAAAATTTACAAATGATTTTACACAGCTTAATTTTGAATGGCTTGAAAAATATTTTTATATAGAGGAGTACGATAAAAAAGTGCTTCTGAATCCGCAAAAATATATATTGGATGATGGCGGCCATATTTTGTTTGCGTTAATTGATGAAAAAGTGGTTGGCACTGTGGCTTTAATAAAAAGAGAAAATGACGTGTTTGAGCTTTCTAAAATGGCGGTAACAGAAGATTATCAAGGATTTAGAGTAGGTCAGAAATTAATGTACGCCTGTATTGATTTCGCCGGAAGAAAAGGGATAAAGAGATTATTTTTGGATTCGAACACAAAATTAACCCCGGCAATTACATTGTATAACAAAGTTGGATTTAGGGAAATTCCGGTTCCGAAAGATACGCCCTATGAACGCTGTAACATAAGGATGGAGCTTCACTTATAGTTTCAAAACATTAAGTTAATCTATTTAAAATAAGCATTTTAAGATTAACAGTTTAATTCCTGAAACTAATTTATTTTTTAGACTAAGACTCCATTACCTTTACACAAAATTACAATATGTCCAAACCATTCTCCGATTTAGGAATTTCCGCACCTTTGCTTAAAAGTTTATCCGATTTAAATATTTCTGAACCTACAGAAATTCAGCAAAAAACAATTCCCGTTTTACTGACAAAAAAAGATGATTTTGTGGGTTTGGCAAAAACAGGAACCGGAAAAACCTCAGCTTTCGGATTGCCTTTATTACAATTGATTGATTTGGATAAGCAATATATTCAGGCAGTAATATTGGTGCCAACCAGAGAATTGGGACATCAGATTTTTAGCAATATGAAAGCATTTGCGAAGTATCTGCCAGAAATTTCCATTACGGAAGTTTGCGGAGGAATTCCCATAAAACCGCAAATTGAACGCTTGTCCAATACCACCCATATTGTGATTGCAACGCCCGGACGTTTGATTGATTTGATAAAACGCAAAGCGATAGATATAAAACAAGCCAATTATTTGGTGTTGGATGAAGCCGATGAAATGGTGACTTCGCTTAAAGAAGGTTTGGATGAAATTGTTGCCGAATTGCCAAAAAAGAAACGGACTTTTTTATTCTCCGCAACTTTGCCCGGAACCATCAAACAATTGGTGCAAAATTATATGTCCAAGCACGTGATAATGGTGAGCGCCGATATGGAAACTGTCGGAAATCAGGCGATTGACCACGAATATGTAGTGGTTGAGCCTATTGAAAAATTGGAAGTGCTGATGCATTTTTTAACTTCAAAAGAAGGCGAGCGCGGCATAATTTTTTGTAAAACCAAGGCGGCCGTTAATAAATTGGCTAAAAATTTGGCGATAAACCGATTTTCTTCCGGCGCTTTGCACGGTAGTTTGTCGCAACCCATTCGCGACCGAATTATGGGACAATTCCGTGAAGGTTTTATCCATATTTTGGTGGCTACAGACTTGGCTTCCAGAGGAATCGACGTAAAAGAAATTTCTTATGTGGTGAATTATCATTTGCCTGATGTTGCCGAATTGTATGTGCACAGAAGCGGAAGAACCGCCAGGGCAGGAGCCAAAGGTTATTCCTTAACAGTTATTCAGGAGGAAGAAATTGAAAAATTAAAAGAATTTCAGGCCGAATTGGGCATCGATTTTAAGGAATTCAAAAAACCTGATGCACAAAGCATTGAAGAAAATAATATGGTTTTGTGGGCAAAACAGCTTTTTAAAACCAAACCCGACCACGAAATTCCTGCCACTTTAAAAGATAAAATTAAAACAGTTTTCCATCATTTAACCAAAGACGAACTGATTGAAAAAATGATGGCAAATTATGTGTTGAAACATAAAACAGACAATACTTCAACATCAGAAAATCAACCTAAAAAAAGCAGGTAATTTTCCAGAAATTTGCCAATATTTTTAGCAATTAATGCATTAAAATGAGGACGCTCATTTATTTTTCTGATGTATTCCTTATCTTTATAAAACTTAGTTTTACACAAGTTTAAAAACAACGAAAACCTGCAGATGAAACGAGCCATAACAAATTTTGATACACAGTAGAATGATTAATGGC
>JACUUQ010000188.1 GCA_014859175.1 Lutibacter sp.
GGGAATTGGGGAAAGTTTTTGGGCTTCCGAAAGAAGAAATAGACAAACTTTCCATAGGTAATTTTAACCTAAATGACTTGGATGATTTGTCGAAATTGGTGTTGGTTTACAGCAAATACATAGAAGGATTTCCAAACTATTTAGGCATTCATCCCGGCGGAATTTTAATTTCTGAAAAGCCAATTGATTATTATACCGCCACTTATTTACCGCCAAAAGGATTTTCAACCACCATGTTTGATATGGTTACGGCAGAAGATATTGGCCTGTATAAATTTGATATTTTGAGTCAGCGCGGCTTGGGAAAAATAAGGGAAGCGGTTGATATTGTGAAATACAACCATCCAAATGACCCAGATATTGACATTCACGATATCAAGCGTTTTAAAGAAGATCCAAAAATTAAATACCTGCTGAAAAACGCGAAGGCCATTGGCTGTTTTTACGTGGAATCTCCCGCGATGCGGATGTTGTTGAAAAAATTGCAGGTGGATAATTATTTGGGATTGGTGGCGGCGAGTTCGGTAATTCGTCCCGGCGTTGCAAAATCGGGGATGATGCGGGAATATATTTTAAGATACAGAAACCCCGAACGCAGAAAAGAAGCAAACCCGATGTTGCTTAAAATTATGCCCGAAACTTACGGCGTGATGGTTTATCAGGAAGATGTGATTAAAGTGGCGCATTATTTTGGCGGATTAAGTTTGGGTGAAGCGGATATGTTGCGGCGCGGAATGAGCGGAAAATTCAGGTCGAAAGAGGAATTTTCAAAGGTGAAGGACCAGTTTTTTGAAAATTGCAAAACCCAAGGACACAGCGACGAGCTGACTTCAGAAATTTGGCGGCAAATTGAAAGTTTTGCCGGTTACGCTTTTGCCAAAGGCCATTCGGCTTCTTATGCCGTTGAAAGCTACCAAAGTCTGTTTTTAAAAGCCTATTATCCGCTGGAATATTTGGTGGCAACGCTCAATAATTTCGGCGGATTTTACCAGCCGGAATTTTATGTGCACGAAGCGCGAATGAACGGCGCAGTTATCCATCCGCCAACCATTAACAAGTCTCATTATCAGAATTATATAGAAGGAAACCATATTTATTTGGGTTTTATGATGCTGGAAAGTTTTGAATTAAAAAATGCCACAAAAATTGTAAATGAAAGAGATAGAAACGGTTTGTTTTTAGATTTGGACGATTTTATAGAACGCGTTGCCATTTCATTGGAACAGCTTTCCATTTTAATAAAAATAAATGCTTTTGAGTTTACGGGAAGAAATAAGCGTGAATTGTTGTGGGAAGCCTATATGAAAGTGAATAAAGTGTGTTTGGAAGAACGCGTTTCCACCCTTTTTAAATCGGAAAAAATTGTTTACAACACGCCACAACTCAGTTGCAGCAATTTTGAAGACGCATTTGATGAAATCCAATACCTGGGTTTTCCATTGTGCAGTCCGTTTGATTTATTGACACAATCCATTCATCAACCATTGGTTGCGAGTGACTTGGTGCATTATATTGGAAAAACGGTAACTGTTTATGGCTATTATATAACCGCAAAAAGAGTCAACACTTCCAAAGGTGAATTGATGTATTTCGGCAATTTTTTGGATGTAAAAGGAGATCATTTGGATACCGTGCATTTTCCGCCGGTCGCCAAAAAATACCCATTTAAAGGAAGGGGCGTTTATGAATTAACCGGAAAAGTGACGGAAGAATTTGATTGCATCACCGTTGAAATAGAAAAAATGGAAAAACTGGCAATTATCCAAGATCCGAGATATGCCGATATTCCTAAAAAAATAATGACATGAGCACTTTGGAACGTTCTATTGTACATATGGATTTGGATACTTTTTTTGTGTCCTGCGAGCGACAAATCGACAGCAAACTCCAAGGAAAACCCATTTTAATCGGCGGAATTTCCGATAGAGGCGTGGTGGCTTCTTGCAGTTATGAAGCCCGGAAATATGGTGTTCATTCGGCAATGCCTATGCGTATGGCAAAACAATTATGTCCGGAAGCCATTGTGTTGCGCGGCAATTCGGGAATTTACACCAATTTCTCTAAGTTGGTTACGGAGGTAATCAATGAATCGGTTCCTTTATACGAAAAAGCCTCCATAGATGAATTTTATATCGATTTAACGGGAACGGACAAGTTTTTTGGTTGCCATCAATTGGCTTCGGAACTGCGAAAAAAAATAATTAAAGAAACCGGATTGCCCATTTCCTTTGGCTTGTCTGTTAACAAAACCGTCTCAAAAATCGCCACGGGAGAAGCGAAACCCAACAACGAAATGAAAATAAACAGCGGTACCGAAAAGTTTTTCCTGGCACCGCTATCTGTGCGTAAAATTCCGATGGTGGGCGAAAAAACCTACAATATATTGTGCGATTTGGGCATTAAACGCATACAAACCGTTCAGGAAATGCCGATTGGGATGATGACCAAAGTTTTTGGAAAACACGGCAGCGGCATTTGGAAAAA
Organism: Lutibacter sp.; assembly: GCA_014859175.1. GTDB lineage: Bacteria > Bacteroidota > Bacteroidia > Flavobacteriales > Flavobacteriaceae > Lutibacter. Next base: position 2,485 of record JACUUQ010000188.1, read on the forward strand.
AGCAAACGGCATAGACAATTCGCCGGTGATAAAATACCACGAACGAAAATCCATTTCAACAGAAAATACTTTTGAAAAAGACACCACAGATCTTGAAAAACTGAAAAGCAGTATTGTTGCCATGACAGAAAGTTTGATTTTTCAATTGCGAAAAAGCAACAAATTAACCGCGTGCATTACTTTTAAAATTCGCTATTCCGATTTTCAAACGTACACAAAACAAAAGAAAATTGCGTACAGCTCGGCCGACCACGCTATTTTGCCGGTTGTGATGGAACTTTACAACAGTTTGTACCAAAGACGGTTGCTGGTTAGGTTGGTAGGTGTGAAGTTTAGCGATTTGGTAAGTGGCGGACAGCAAATTAATTTGTTTGAAGACAATGCCAAAATGGTGAATTTGTACCACGCTATGGATAAAATGCGAGAACGTTATGGCGATAAGGCGATTGTGCGGGCAGTTACCATTGAAGCCCCCTAACCCCGAAGGGAGGACAGAGCGTTAAAAAAATGTATGGTATACATTTTTAGCGAATGAGCCAGCTGGCGCGTTGGACTTTAAAAAGGAAAATTTAGGAACAGGTCGCTGTGTGCTCGTTTTATCAAAATTCCTAAATCGTAATTCGATTTGCGTTAGCGATTGAAGTGGTATACTTTTTTGGCGTGAAACGCAGAAAAAGATAAAACGGAAAGCGCGACCCGCCAGTTGGCGGGGAACGCCCATAAATGAATAATTTAAAATTTAACATTCAAAATCCAAAATTAAAAATACCAGCGCACTTATTATTTTCGCAGAGCGTAAGATAGTTAGGCATTTGTAAAAAAGATTGGATTTATTGTTTTACATTTGCGGATTCAATAAAAATTCTAGTATTGCAGTTATTATGTCGATTTTGCTTGCTTCAATTTTTTTAAACTTAAATTATAAAACATTTTATTTAAAACATGAACATTTTCGTAGCAAAATTAAGTTCTTCAACAACAAGTGAGGACTTACAAGGATTATTTGAAGAGTATGGTGAAGTAGTTTCTGCAAAAGTTATTACTGACAAAGAAACAGGCGAATCTAAAAGATTTGGCTTTGTTGAAATGAAGAACGCAGAGGAAGCGTTAAAAGCAATTGAAGAGCTTGATGAGTGCCAATACGACAACAGCACTATTGTTGTGAGTAAAGCAAAACCAAAAACTGATGCACCAAAGCGTGACAACAAATTTGGCGGAAAAAAAAGATTTTAATCTACAATACAATCCAAAAAACGAAAAAGGCTATCAGAAATGATAGCCTTTTTTGTTTTTATGCTAGGATTGTTCCTTTTTGTCAACGTTGTTTGTTTGCTGCCGGTTTGCGGTTTTTCCAGCCATTATTTCTTCCGGCACTGTTTCCCGATTTTTGGGAACGCGAATTTTTTGGTTTTTCCTCATCTATGGGCGTACCATCAATACCGTCAACCAAAAAAGGGTGTTCTGTTACCACAGGAATTTTTTGGTCGATTAATTTTTGAATATCGCGCAGAAATGCTCTTTCCTCTGCATCACAAAACGAAATGGCGATTCCGCTTGCGCTTGCGCGTCCGGTTCTTCCAATTCGGTGAACATAAGTTTCAGGGATGTTTGGCAAATCGTAGTTAATTACAAGCGACAATTCTTCAATGTCTATACCGCGGGCGGCAATGTCAGTCGCAACCAAAACGCTTGTTTCGCCACTTTTAAATTCGCCCAGCGCACGTTGTCGCGCACCTTGTGATTTATTGCCGTGAATGGCAGCGGCACTTATGTCGGCTTTCTCCAAAAACCGCACAATTTTATCGGCACCATGTTTTGTTCTCGAAAAGACAAGCGTAGATTCTCTCGCTTCCGTTTCCAGCAAATGAACCAATAATTTAGGTTTGCTTTTTTTGCTGACAAAATAAACGGCTTGTTCTACTTTTTCGGCAGTTGCCTGCTCGGGTTTTACGCTTACTCTTTGTGGATTTCCTAATATTTTTCGGGATAAATCCACAATATCTGCTGGCATTGTCGCTGAAAAGAACAACGATTGTCGTTTTGCCGGCAATTTGGCGATAATCTTTTTAATGTCGTGAATGAAACCCATATCTAACATATGATCGGCTTCATCCAGCACAAAGTATTCAACGTCCTTTAATGAAATATAGCCTTGATTCATCAAATCGAGCAATCTTCCCGGTGTTGCAACAAGCACATCAACGCCTCTGCGAAGCGCATCTGTTTGTTGGCCCTGTTTTACGCCGCCAAAAATAACGGTATTTTTGATTCCGGTAAATTTTCCGTAGGCCGTAAAACTGTCCGAGATTTGGATCGCCAATTCTCGTGTAGGCGTAATAATGAGCGCCCTAATTTTGCGTTGGTTGTTACTGCTGCTTTTATGGTCGAGGAATAAGTGTTGTAATATAGGTACGGCAAATGCGGCTGTTTTTCCTGTTCCTGTTTGCGCACAACCTAAAAGGTCGTTTCGTTTCAGTAAAATTGGAATTGATTGTTCTTGAATTGGAGTTGGGTGTGTATAGCCTTCAGCACTTAGCGCTTTCAGGATAGGTTCAATAATTTCTAAATCTTTAAATGTCATGTATTTTATTTAATGGGTGCAAAGGTAGGTGAATTGTTTTGATTTTTATTATTTTATGGCTAAATCATTGAAAATGAAGCTATTTTATATTTTAATTCCTTCCAAGACTATCTGAATTCCCTAATTTTCAAAAATTTCCTTTGATATTTTATTTTTATGTTTTCTTTCGAATGGTTACTGATAAAAAAAAGCCTGTCAATAATGACAGGCTTTACATTGTAAAAAGGTAAGTATATATTAAATAACTTTTACATTTACTGCGTTTAATCCTTTTTTACCTTCCT
>JACUUQ010000189.1 GCA_014859175.1 Lutibacter sp.
GCTAAATATTTTTTTCAAAGATAAACAAATCATTCGTTAATTAGAATAGAGCCAACTTTTTTAAACAAAATCAAACAAAAAGCGCCTTTTTCAAGGCGCTTTTTGTTTGATATAATTTCGCGAAATCTATTCTCCCATTTTCGCCCAGCTGTCTCTTAAAGCAACCGTTCTGTTAAATACCAAATGGGTTGAGGTCGTGTCTTTATCCACACAAAAATAACCCAAACGCTGAAACTGGAACCGATCCAAAATGTTCGCCGATTTTAAACTAGGCTCCACAAAAGCTTCCAAAATTGTTAAAGAATCGGGATTTAAAAATTCTTTAAAATCCTTGTCTTTTTGGCTGTCCGGCGCTTCTTCTGTAAACAATCGGTCATAAACCCTAACTTCCGCTTTTACCGCGTGTTTAATGGAAACCCAGTGCAACGTGCCTTTAACTTTGCGTTGGCTTGCTTCCGTGCCGCTTCCGCTTAAACTGTCGGTATCATAGGTACAGTGAATTTCGGTAATTTCACCGTTTTCGTCTTTTACCGTCGATTCCGCTTTAATAATATAGGCATTTTTCAAACGCACTTCATTTCCTAATTTTAAGCGGAAGAACTTTTTGTTTGCCTCTTCCCTAAAATCTTCTTTTTCAATATAAATTTCTCGGCTAAAAGGAACTTCTCTAAAACCGGCGCTTTCGTCTTCCTGATTATTTTCAGCAGTTAACCATTCTTCATTTCCTTCAGGATAATTGGTTATTACAACTTTTACAGGATCCAAAACAGCCATAACTCTTGGTGCCGTTTTGTTTAAATCGTCTTTTATGCAATATTCCAATAAAGCCACGTCGGTTACGTTATCGCGTTTCGAAATTCCTGCGGTTTCGCTAAAAGTTCTGATAGATTCCGGCGTATAACCTCTTCTTCTCAAGCCCGAAATGGTTGGCATTCTTGGATCGTCCCAACCTGTAACTATTTTTTCTTCAACCAATTGCAGCAATTTGCGTTTGCTCATCACCGTATAACTTAAATTTCTTCGTGCAAATTCGCGTTGTTTCGGACGTAATTTTGCCGGATCGTAAACTTGGTCAATATACCAGTCGTACAAATCCCGGTGACTTTTAAACTCAAGCGTACAAATAGAATGCGAAACTTGCTCCAAATAATCACTTTCGCCGTGCGTCCAATCGTACATTGGATAAATACACCAGTCATTTCCTGTTCTATGGTGGTGTCTTTTTAAAATCCGGTACATAATTGGGTCGCGCATATGCATATTCACATGTTTCATATCAATTTTAGCGCGTAAAACGTGAGAACCTTCTTCAAAATCGCCATTTTTCATTTTTAAAAACAGCGCCAAGTTTTCTTCAATGGATCTGTTTCGGTTCACGCTGTCGGTTCCAGGTTCGGTTGGCGTTCCTTTTTGCAAAGCCATTTGTTCCGATGATTGGTCATCAACATAAGCTTTTCCGTCTTTTATAAGTTGCACGGCCCAATCGTACAATTGCTGAAAATAGTCCGATGAATACAATTCTTTGTCCCATTTAAAACCCAGCCATTGCACGTCATATTTTATGGAATCTACATATTCCTGTTCCTCTTTTGCCGGATTCGTATCGTCAAAACGCAAGTTTACCGGCGCATTGTATCGCAATCCCAAACCAAAATTTAAACAAATGGAAGCCGCGTGGCCAATATGCAAATAGCCGTTAGGCTCAGGCGGAAACCTAAATCGTAATTTATCTTGGGCCAAACCGTTTGCCAAATCATCTTCAATAATTTGCTCAATAAAATTCAGCGATTTTTTTTCTTCACTCATAATAACGTCAACTTATAAGGTGCAAAATTATTGATTTTTTTCGGCAATAACTACAAAATCACATCGCATATTCAGTAATGGCGTAAAGCCAGCATTTTTAAAACATTTATTTGGGCGTTCCCCGCCGAAAAGGCGGGGTCGGGCTTTCCGCTAAATCTTTTTTAACGCGCCGAAAAGGCGCATTAAAAAAGGATATCGCTGCAATCCCTAACGCAAATTATCTAGAATTTTAAATTCCCTCTTCGGGGGTTAGGGGGCTTTTTTTTATGCAACGCTGTGTCACAACTATTTCACGAAGATTCACAGAGAAAAAAGAAGTTTCACAAAGAATTGGAATTATAATTTTAGAATTTTAAATTCCCCCTTCGGGGGTTAGGGGGCTTTTTCAACCTATCTTTGCCTAAAGTTTTTTAAAATGGGAATTATAAAGTTAAAAAATATACGGGTTTACGCCTATCACGGCTGTTTGCTGGAAGAAGGAAAAATAGGTTCCGATTATCGCGTGGACGTTTCTGTAAGCGCAAACTTAAATTTGTCGGCACAAAGCGACAACCTTGCCGATACGGTAGATTATGTTCATTTAAACAAAATTGTGAAACAGGAAATGGCCATTCGTTCCAAATTATTGGAAACGGTGGTGAAACGCATTTTAGACCGGATTTTTATGGAAATTCCTATGGTTGAAAAAGCCGATGTAGCGGTTTCAAAAATAAATCCGCCCATCGGCGGCAATGTGGCGATGGTGACCGTTGAAATGAGTAAAGTGAAATAGTTGGAAGACGGAAGACAGACCGAAGACGGAAGCAAAATTTTAAAAGTAAAAATAACAATAAAATATTGTCAAATTCGGTCAACGTTATTTAGGCATCGACAACCGACAAATCGTAAATCCAAAATTGTAAATCATTGTGCGTTAGCAATTGCAGCCCTTCGGCTGTGCCCAGAATAAACCAATCCTTTTTTGCATTGAAACGGGAAAAAAGAGTTAGCGGAAAGTGCGATCTGAAAGGGAACGCCTGCCTAACGGCAGGCAGGCCAACCGAAAATGCGGGCAGACCCAATATATTGGTTAAATACGAGCCGCATTAGCCAAAAAAACCTTAGTTTTTCAACCCTTTTATGGCCGAAAACGCTTTATCCACTACATTATCTTCCACCAAAATGGTAAACTCGTTGGTGGTTGAAAGCACTTCATACAAAGAAATTCCTTCCCAGGCCAAGCGTTTAAAAAACTGGTAGTACAAACCTGCAATTTTGGTGTTTTCCTTTGGCAAACCTATGGTTATCGCCGATAAATTGTCCTGAACCGTGGTGCAGATTTCATTTTTATAACTTTCTTCAATCTGTTGCTTTAAGGTCGTTGTAATTAGCACGTTGCTTTCATGAACGCCACGTGTAAATGTGTAAAAAATATGCGGATCTTCCTTAATAACTTCCAGCATTTTTAAATGTCCGTGGATTAAACTCGCCGAATTTTTAAAGGTATAATCGGAAATGTCGGAACGAACAGTGATGTCGCCCAAATTTTGCAATACCTGATTCAGCTTAATTTTGTTGGCCATTTCTTTGGGCGGACTGTAACGTCTTAAAGCCATCATAATGGCGCCGGCCTTAACGGGTTTGCGCAACATTTTAGAAATGGGTTCCCGCAATTCTTCTGATAAAGCGCTGAAATTTAAAATATTTCGCGTAAGCGCATCTTCTAAAAATGGTTGAGAAACCAAAATTTCTTCAACACAGGTAGCAATTGTCTTCATATTGTTAAATATTTAACAGTTTGTGCAAAATTAGTATATTATTTTTAAATAAACGATTAAAGTTGAAAATGATTCTAAATTTGCATCATAAAAAATAAGCGTAAAATGAAGGTTTTAAAATTTGGAGGAACATCGGTAGGTTCCATTGCGAACATGAAAATGGTAAAAGACATTATTGCCGACAATGAAAAAAAGATCGTTGTGCTTTCTGCCATGTCGGGCACCACAAACGCTTTGGTTGAAATTTCGGAGCTTATAAAAAGGGATCAAAAAGAAGAAGCGATTCAAAATATTGAAGCATTACACCATAAATACGTGGCAGTTATCAACGATTTATTCGAAGATGGCGCATTAAAACAAGATGTTGAAATTTATATTGATTCTGTTTTTAGTTTTTTGAAAATATGCGCTTCCGAAAATCATTCACTGCGGCTTTACAATAAAATAGTTGCCCAAGGCGAATTATTGTCCACCTATATTTTTGCGGCCTATTTAAATCAGGAAGGATTGAATGCCATTTTATTGCCTGCGTTGGATTTTATGCGAATCGATAAAACAAATGATCCCGATGATTTTTACATCAAACAAAATTTGCAACGCATCATTAAAGAAGCTGCGCCGTCCAATATTTATATCACCCAAGGTTTTATTTGCCTTGACGCTTATGGAAATATTGCCAATTTACAACGCGGAGGCAGCGATTATACAGCGACCATTGTTGGTGCGGCGGTGAATGCGGAGGAAGTTCAAATTTGGACAGATATTGACGGAATGCACAACAACGATCCAAGATTTGTTGAAAATACGCACGCCATTTCAAACTTGTCATTTGATGAAGCTGCCGAACTGGCGTATTTCGGCGCAAAAATTTTGCATCCGCAAACGGTGATGCCGGCGCGCGAAGCCAATATTCCGGTGCGGTTAAAAAATACGATGGATCCGGCTTCATACGGAACATTAATTTCCATCGATTTTAAAGGCGAAGGCATTAAAGCGATTGCTGCAAAAGACAACATCACCGCCATAAAAATTAAATCGGCCCGAATGTTGTTGGCACACGGATTTTTGAAAAAAGTGTTTGAAATTTTTGAGAAATATGAAACTTCCATTGATATGATCACCACTTCTGAAGTTGCGGTTTCATTGACTATTGATGATGATAAAAACCTGGTTTCTATTTTGGAAGAATTGGAAAAATTCTCTGTGGTTGAAGTAGACAAGCAACAAAGCATTATTTGTTTGGTTGGTCATTTGGTGGTTCGACACCATGAAACGCACCGACTTTTTAAAGTGCTGCAGGATATTTCTGTACGGATGATTTCTTACGGAGGAAGTAACAACAACATTTCACTTTTGGTAAACACCAACGATAAAATTACCGCGCTTAAATGTTTAAACCATTACATTTTTGACGGCGTTACCGCTTAAATTTCTATAAGGGAATAATTATTTGGTTAATAAAAAAAGCCGGAAAACTTAGTTTTCGGGCTTTTATTTTTTGAATTTATATTCTGAAAATTACTTATTCATCAATTCCTCAATTTCTTCAATTTCAACAGGAATGTTGCGCATTAAATTAAAAGGCGTTCCGGTTTTTTGAATCACCACATCATCTTCAATTCTAATGCCCATTTTTTCTTCAGGAATGTAAATTCCGGGCTCAACGGTAAAAACCATTCCGGCTTTCATCGGCGTTTTTAGCGCGCCATAATCGTGCGTGTCCAATCCCATATGATG
>JACUUQ010000012.1 GCA_014859175.1 Lutibacter sp.
CCAAATAAAAACCCTCCATAAATCTTTAAATAATGATTATAGAGGGTTTTTTATGCAAGATAATTGCGCTTATATTGTATTAAAAGCAAGCATTTGTCTTAAATCGACTTTAATAGATACCCACTTAAAACAAAAGAGGCTGTCTTTTTAAGACAGCCTCTTTTAACAAGAAGTAAGTTGAAAATTATATAGGATTTTGCTCCATTAAAGGATTGGAATCCATTTCATCTTGAGGTATTGGAAAATTCCATCTGTTATCTCCAGCTGGCACACTCATAATACCATTTGTAATAACTGTAGTGTGGTTTGATCCATTTCTGTCTAAAGGCAAATTCAAACGTTTTAAATCGTACCATCTAAACCCTTCTCCCCATAATTCAATACGACGATGATCCATAATTTCTTCAATTAGACTTGCGCCTGTATTCGAAGATAAGGTATAAGCTGCATCTCTTGTTTTAACCAAATCAAAAAGTACTTGAGCCGCTAGACCATCTTGCCCTCCTCTTGCTTTAGCTTCCGCTTCAATTAAGTGCATTTCTGCGGCGCGCATTAAAGGTACATCAATACGGCTGTCTCCATTACTAACGGCAATGAATTTTTGATTGGTATATGGAAATTTTTTATGAGTCGATAATAAGGAAACTCCTGCAGGTAAATTTAAATGCTTTCCTGTTGGATCCCATAATGTTTTTCGTACGTCCGTTGCTGAAATTTTATCGTATAAAAGGTTATTGATAGATCTTGGATTTGCTCTTATTGCGGAAGAACTAAAGTTTCTTGAAATATAGGCTCCGTAATTAGCCCAAATATCTGTTTGATCAGAAATAATTTGACTTGCCCACATAAATTCACTGTTAGATTCTGAGCCAATTGAGAAACCTTGACTGTAGGTTTCCTCATTCATTAAAGAAAAACCAGCTCTAGCTTCTGAAGCGTATTGCGCGGCTATTGTCCACTCTCCTTGAGTAAGCGCAACGCGTGCTTTTATACCTTTTGCAACATTAGCATTAAGATGTGATTTATTGGTGCGAGAATAACCTTGCAGTAAAATAATAGCATCATCAATATCTGAATTAATTTGTGCATATACTTCTTCTACTGAAGAGCGGGCAATAGGGCCAGTTGAATTGTCTAATTTTAAAGGAATTCCTAATTGGCTGTTCACTTCTCCCTTTTTATAGCGCCCTCCATACGATTGCACTAAATGAAAGTGAGCCCATGCTCTATATAAAAGTGCTTGTCCTTTTATGGCATCTTTGTCCTCTTGATTTCCCGCAGCACCATCAACGCCATTAATTAAAATATTTGCGTTGGCAATCCACCCATAAAACATTAACCAATTTGCCCTATTATAAGCATCTGTTGGCGAAGAGTTTGTTTGCCATCTTAAGTTCGTAGACCAGTTATTTACATTGTGGACATGGTCTTCTCCAGCTTCGTCTATATGAATCATGTATGCTCCAATCCCTCCTCTTCCTTGGCTTCCATAACGAACATATAAAGCCCTATGTATTCCGTTTAGGGCTGTCATTGCGTTGTCTGTACTTAACAATACTGCACTTGAAGATACCTGATCTGTGGGATAGGTGTCTAAAAAGTCCTTTTCACAAGCTGTAAACAATACGTTTGCAGCAAGTATTCCGATGAAAACAATTAATATTTTTTTCATTTTATTTTATTTAAAATTTAACATTTAACCCTAGTGAAACTATTCTTGACGGCGTATAAACATTGGAAGTAGTTCCATTAAACGTCTGTTGAATATTCATTCCTTTTCTTTCATTTATAGAAAATACATTTTCAGCACTAACATAAAACTGTGCAGTTGAAATACCTAAATTATTTAGGATATCATTTGGTAAATTATACGAAAAATTAATCTGTTTTAAATTAAAGTATGATGCATCAACCAACCACCTATCTGAAGTTGCGTTAAAATTAACAGTTTGAGACGCGTCTAATCTTGGGATATTTGTAATATCTCCAGGTTGTTGCCATCGGTCTAAAATATCAGTGCTTAACGCAGTTCCATAAGTACCGGCACTCATAATAGCTTGATAATTATAATCTAAAGCTTCACCTCCTATTTGATAGGTAAATAAAAACCCTAAATTAAAGTTTTTGTATGAAATTGAATTCGAGATGGCCCCAGTTAAATCAGGTATTGCAGTTCCAGCATAATGATATTCGGCATTGGCTTGATTTGTTGTTAAAACCTTGCCATCAATAGTGCGGATGTCTGCTCCATTAGTAGTAATAGAAGCCTCATTTGCAGTATAAAGAGCAGCTCCATCTGCCGGATCAACACCAACCCAATCTTTTAACCAATAATCGTAAATAGATTTACCCACCATGTATTTTTTTGAACCGCTGACAATCTCTTCTTGAGGCAATTTGGTAAATTCATTTTCAATGGTTGTGGCATTTACATTAATATTCCATCTAAAATTATCATTTCTAACAAGGTCATAGTCTAAAGTAACCTCAATCCCTTTATTGTACATAGTACCAATATTTTGAGGAATACTTTGACTTCCGCTTGAAAGTGGCAAAGGGACATCAAACAATAAATTGGCAGATTCACGCTTGTAATATTCAACAGTACCATTTAATCTTTGGAACAATTCAAATTCTAATGCCAAATCGTAACTCGCACTTGTTTCCCATTGAAGACTTGGAGCCTCAAGAGTTCCTAAGATATAGCCTGATTCGCCTTGATTATTGTAATCTAAGTTATACAATCCCTGGTATGCATAGAAGCTAATTCCTGAATTGTTTCCAAGTTCACCATAAGAAGCCCTTAATTTCAATAGATCGATCCAATCCTGATCTTTCGTGAAATTTTCTTTGTCTAAACGCCAAGCGCCGCCCAATGACCAAAAATCACCCCATCGTGTTTCGCTTGCAAATTTTGAAGTACCATCGGTTCTATAAGAAGCACTTATAAAATATTTTCCATCATAATCGTAATTAACACGTCCAAAATAACTTTCATCATTTAGGTTATCTTCAAATGAATACAAGTCAGAAGTAGTTACAAAATTTATTAATTCTGTGTTACCATCGGCAATAATTCCTCTACGTGTGCCTCCTAATTCATTAATTCTTAATTCTAGTGATTCATGGGCAATTAATGCTTTCAAATTGTGTTTATCAAAAGATTTTGTGTAATTTAACAATTGGTTGAATCCTACGGAAGTCCTTCTATTATGGGAACGGGCAGCCCTTCCGTTAGGTGCGCCGTCTCCAACTAATTTATTCCAAAAAACGGTATTGTATGTATTCCTTTGATCAAAACTTACACTGGTGGTGAAAATCAACCCTTCCATTAGCTTAATGTCAAAATATGTTTTCCCGTTAACCGATGTTTTTTCATCTATATCACTGTTTAAATCAATTTCAGCAACAATATGTCTTCCTGCGCTCGCACCGCTTGGGCGAGTTGCTGTCAAATCATAAATTCGATCACCATTGTCATCTAAAATATAGGCTCCAGAGGCGTCATGTTGGTACATATTGTAAATAGGCCCTATTCCTCTTGTAAAACGAATTGGGTTCACAAAAGAGTTTGAAAGGGCAGAAGTAGCCTGCGATTGGTTCCCTGTTGAAGTTGTACCCGCAATATTTAATCCTGTTTTTAACCATTTATTAGCTTGATAATTAACATTTACCCTTCCAGATATTCTTTCAAAGTCAGAGTTTTTAATATACCCTTCTTCATTTAAATAACCAAGAGAGGCGTAAAAGTCAATATTTTCAGTACCTCCTTGAAAACTCATATCGTAATTTTGACGGTTGCCTATTCTTGTGATAGCATCAGACCAATCCAAATCATCAGGGTATAATAATTGTGCGTTTGGATTAAGTTTACCATCGGTTCCTACAATTTGATCATTTGGAACATTATATGGATTGTTCTGTAATCGATCAAAAATAGTATTGGAAGCAGATAAGTTTGCAGCAGCAAGGTCAGTATCACTTGCAATTCCTGGAATTGCCTTACTATTGCGCAAAGCCTCCCACATTATTGGGTAATATTGATCTGCATTTAATCTATCATATTCAGGGATAGATCGATCTACAATACTTGATGAAACCTTCAACGAAAACTCTCCCTTAGTACTTTTTCCTTTTTTTGTTGTTATCATTACAACACCATTTGCGGCTTTATTTCCATACAAAGAGGTTGAAGAGGCATCTTTTAACACCGTAAGGCTTTCAATATCATTGGTATTAATAGCGCTAATATCACCATAATAAACCATTCCGTCAACAACATATAATGGGGCGCTTGAGGCACCAACAGATCCAAATCCTCTTATTCGAATATCTTGCCCAGAACCGGGTTGGCCACTTGCGGCAGTTACAGATACCCCTGCAGAAGCACCTTCAAGGGCACTTGAAACATTGGCTAATGACCTGTTGCTTAGTTGATCACTATTAATTTGGGTTGCGGCGCCAGTGTAATCACTTTTCTTTGCAGTACCATAAGCCACCACGATGACTTCTTCTAAACTTTGCGCATCTTCTTGCATCACAATATTGATGCTGTTTGATGCACCAACAGTTTGTTCAACTGTTTTCATGCCAACAAAACTGTATTGTAATACAGCGCCTGTATTGGCTCTAATTGAATAGTTTCCTTCAAAATCAGATTGTGTACCTGTTTTTGTACCTTTAATAAGCACTGTTACACCAGGTAATGGTCCGCTTGCGTCGGAGACTTTCCCAGTAACAGTTTTTTCTTGTGCAAATGCAATCTGCACAAATAACGCTAAAAGAAGCGTTAAAATTCCATTAAACTTTGTTCTCATCGTATAATTATTTAAGTTAATTAGTTGTAAAAAATCTTAGAACTATTTTAATAATCTTTGCTTAAACCATATATTACAAAGAAAAAAATAATTTTTATCGATCATTTATTTTTGACTAAGATATATTTTTTTTGAAATGGTTGCGCAAAATTTTAAATTATTTTAAAAGGAAGAATAAAATTGTTGATTATCCGTTTAAGATTTCCTTTAAACATAATACCGGTTTTTTTATTTCAATTGATTTTTTATCTTTAGCCCAATAACTAATTTTAACTTCAATGAAAAACTATCTCATTTTTTTTGTTTTGTTTATAGCTGCGTTAAGCAACGCCCAAACCAACCAATTAGATTTATCTTATTATCTCCCTGCTGATGTTTCTTACAACAGCAAAATTCCAACGCCAAAAAGCATTATTGGCCACGAAGTGGGCGAATGGCACGTAACCCACGACAAGTTGGTGAATTATATGCAGGTTTTGGCAAACATCAGCGATAGAATTACCATTGAAAACAGAGGTGCCACTGTTGAAGGTAGACCTTTAATTCTGCTTACCATTACCTCACCAAAAAACCATCAAAATTTAGAAAACATAAGGTTGAAGCATTTAAGCATCACCGAAGCAAATTCGTCAAGTTTGGATTTATCTTCAATGCCATTGGTTGTAAATCAAGGTTTCTCTATTCACGGAAATGAACCCAGCGGCAGCAATGCGGCACTTGCCGTGGCGTATTATTTGGCGGCGGCAGAAGGAGAAAAAATTGATGAATTGTTAAACAATACCATCATCCTTTTTGATCCTTCTTTCAATCCCGATGGCTTGCAACGTTTTTCTTCTTGGGTAAATATGCATAAAAGCCAAAACATCAATCCCGATCCAAACGACAGGGAATATGCCGAAGCTTGGCCAGGTGCAAGAACAAACCACTATTGGTTTGATATGAACCGCGATTGGTTGCCATCGCAATTGCCCGAAAGCAGGGCGAGAATTAAAACGTACCACCAATGGTATCCAAATATTCTTACGGATCACCATGAAATGGGGACCAATTCCACTTTTTTCTTTCAACCTGGCATTCCATCAAGAACGCATCCTTTAACGCCTAAGAAAAACCAAAAGCTCACGGAAGAGATTGCGCAGTTTCACGCCAATGCTTTAGACAAAATTGGGAGTCTATATTTTTCTAAAGAAAATTTTGATGATTTCTATTATGGCAAAGGATCCACATTTCCGGATATTCAGGGAAGTATTGGAATTCTTTTTGAGCAAGCCTCATCCAGGGGACACGCCCAAGAAAGCGATAACGGACTGCTGACTTTTCCTTTTACCATAAAAAACCAATTTGTGACGGCTTTGTCAACCTTGGAAGCCGGCGTTAAATTGAGAGTAAAATTATTAAATTATCAGCGTGAGTTTTTTCAGGATGCCAGAAAGGAAGCTAAAGCAACCGCCATTGTTTTTGGAGACGAAAAAGATGCGGCGAAAGCCTATCATTTGGCCGAAATTCTTCAGCAACACCAAGTGAAAATCCACGAAATCAAAAATGATTTTACACAAAACGGCAAAAATTATAAAAAAGGATACAGCTATATTTTGCCAAAAAATCAAAAGCAATCCCGCTTAATCGAGGCTATTTTTGAAAAAAGAACCACTTTTCAGGACAGTTTATTTTATGATATTTCTGCCTGGTCATTTCCGTTGGCGTTTAATTTGGATTACAATGAAAACGCACCGCTTAGCCAATTGGGTTCAGAAATAACGGAGGTAAAACCTCGAATAATCCCAAACTTCCCCACTTCAAATTATGCCTATTTGATGGAATGGCATGAATATTATTCGCCCAAAGCGTTAAACCAAATTTTGGAAGCAGGCATTGCCGCAAAAGTTTCCTTGAAGCAGTTTTCTATGGATGGCGTTGATTACGATTACGGAACCATACTTATTCCCGTTCAAAATCAGAAAATGCCTGCGCAGGAATTGGCGCAATTGCTGAATAAAATTGCCCAAGAAGCAACTATTAACATAACGCCTGTAACAACAGGTTTAACAAAGGGGATTGATTTGGGCAGCGGCAATTTTAAAACCATTAAAAAGCCAAAAGTTGCCTTGCTTGTTGGCGACGGAATTACGTCATTAAACGCCGGCGAAATATGGCATTTGTTCGACCAGCGTTTTGCCATGAAAATCACCAAACTGGACCTTCGAGGATTTGGCCGAAAAAATTTAAGCACTTACACCCACTTAATTTTACCCGAAAGCAGGGGTAATTTCTTGGACAAAAATGATGCTGAAAAAATTAAAAACTGGATAAAAAGCGGCGGTATTTTAGTTGGCTATAAAAATGCGGCAAATTGGGCCAATACCAATGAAATAATAAAACTTAAACTTGATGAAAAGAAGGATACCGCCAGAAATATTTCTTTTGAAAATCGTATGGATTATCGTGGTGCAAAAGGGATAGGAGGCGCTATTTTTGAAGCAAAATTGGACCGATCACATCCTGTGAATTTCGGAATTAAAAACAGTACGATGCCATTGTTTAAGGACACAAATTTGTTTATGAAAGCGGATGCGCAAAGTTATAACAACCCAATTCTTTTTACTGATAAACCTTTGTTAAGCGGCTATGTTTCTAAAGACAATTTAAAAGAAATCGCAAAATCCAGTGCTTTTAAATCGGCTAATTTTGGAAGCGGCAAGGTGTTGTTGTTTTCTGAAAACACCAATTTTAGGGCATTTTGGTTTGGCACCAATAAATTATTGATGAATGCCGTTTTTTTCGGAGAATTCATGTAATTCACAAAAAACCTTATAAAATAAGAAAGCCATCAAAGTTGATGGCTTTCTTATTTTATAATTTTATAAGGTGAACAAAAATAAAGTTTTTAATCAAAATTCAGCGGTCCATAATAATTCATTTGTCGCATAATCCAATTTTTTCTGTTTTCAATATAACCCGAAGATCTTGTGGCTTTGTATTTTCTCGGATTTGGCAATATGGCCGCGATGGAAGCAGCTTCATAAGCGTTAAGTTTGGCTGCCGGTTTTCTAAACCAATGTTGCGCTGCCGCTTCGGCGCCATAAATACCATTTCCCATTTCTATGCTGTTTAAATACACTTCTAAAATGCGTTCTTTGCTCCAAAAAACTTCAATTAAAAAGGTGAAATAAACCTCAAAACCTTTACGAACATAGCTTCGTTGTGGCCAAAGAAACACATTTTTTGCGGTTTGCTGCGATATGGTGCTTCCGCCTTTGATGCGTTTTCTTTTTTTGTTTTTTTCAAAAGCTTTTTCTATGGCTTCAAAATCGAAACCAAAATGTTCCATAAATTTTTGATCTTCGCTAACAATTACGGCTTTGCCTAAATTTGGGGATATTTTTTTCAGCGGAACCCAATCGTGCTCATACGGCGCTTTTTCAACTTTACTCCATTGCTCCACATTGCGAATAATCATTAATGGCGTAAACGGTACCGGAATCCAGCGAAAAACGATCACCGAAAAAACAGAAAGCGCCAAAAAAAGAATGATGGCTTTAAAAATAAATTTAAAAAATTTCCTAAAAAATCCCTTCATAGTTGCTCAATCTTCGAGTTGGTATTCGATGGTGGAAACCACCCTTACAATTTTTATGTCGGAGGTGTTTTGGTCTAAATCATTGATGGAAAAAAGTCCTTGCTGGGCACTTTTAATCTTAGTGATTTTTGAATTGGAATCTATCGCAAATTTTTCGGCAACTTCCCGTGCATTTTTCGTTGCTTCTTCAATCATTTCGGGTTTTAGTTTATTCAATCCGGAAAAACTGTACTGAATGGGTTGCCAAGTATTTTTTGAACTCATTAAAATCCCTTTTGAAATAAGTTCCAAGGAGTTTGTCAGCGCTTTTTTAAGTTTTGGAATATCGCCGGTTCTCACCGTAAAATCTGAACTTGCGATGTAGCGAAATTCCCTATTTTGATTTTCGCCACCATATAAAACAGCCTTTGCATCGTTAATGTTTGTGGTGCCGCTGTTCAATTCTTTTTCAGTAAATCCTTCCTTCAAAAAAAAGTTTTTGATTTCTTTGTTTTGCTTTTCAAGGTCGTTTTTTAATACATTTAAATCGTTTCCTGCAATGGTGACGCTAATTGGCCAAACAGCCAAATCGGCATTTACCTGTTTTTCCGATAAGCCTTTTACCTGAACAGAACGTTCAAAGGCTTTTCCGTTTTTATAAGTATTTCCAATAAAATAACCCGCAATTATTATTGAAATGGCAATGACAATTGTTTGAATCCATCCACTTTTTTCCATATTCTTACTTTTTATGAAATTTTTTCTGCGCACTAAGCTTTAAGATGCGAGATTATACAAAAGTAGGACTTTTTTGAATTGAAAATTAGCTAAATGTAGCTGTCAATTCAAATAGTTTAGTTCTCAAAAATACATCAATTTAGAGATCGTTATTTTGGGCGTTCCCTGCGGGCCGGGCTATTCTCTCCAAACTTTTTTCGCTCAAAAAGCGCAAAAAGGTTTTCCGCTTCTATCCCTAACGCAAAATCCAGCACGTAATAGAATTCAGCCTAAAAAATAGTTGCTGTAATTAAAAATAAATCTAATATCTAAATGATCTGCCTTTTTCGTTTCTGCCACTTTACGGCTTCATACCAAATAACGGATAAAAAACCCGTTGCCACGCTAAAAATTAATTGGGTTGAATTTAGTTTTTCAAATTGAAAGAAATTGGCCAAAGGCGGCAAATAAATAAGCAGACCGGTCAAAACAACGGTAATGCCAATAATTATTAAAACCAAGTTATTTTTAAAGCGCATCACCGTAAAAATGGAATAGTAAAAAGAGCGGTTCACCAAAGTTAAAAAGATATTTGCGGCAATTAAAACAGTAAAAATCATCGTTCTTACCACTGCTTCACTAAAACCTTGATTTGCTGCATATTGATATACTGACAAAGCACCTGCAGCAATCATCAAACCTTGAACAATGCTGGTAAACAGTTCTTTCCAATTAAAAAAAGTGAGCGTAAATGGCCGAGGCGGCTTAAGCATTGCGTTTTTTTCCATAGGTTCATTTTCGTAAATAATAGAGCAGGTTGGTCCCATAATCAATTCCATAAAAATAATATGAATGGGCGAAAAAATAACGGGAAAAGTCCAGCCCAAAGCCAACGGAATAAATACGGTTAAAATAATGGGAATATGAATGGAAATAATGTACTGAATGGCTTTTTTAAGATTTGCATAAATTTTTCTGCCCATGGCAACAGCTTCAACCATTTTAGATAAATCGTCTTCCAGCAAAATTAAGGAAGCGGCCTGTTTTGCGATTTCGGTTCCTCTTTTTCCCATGGCAACGCCAATATGTGCGGCTTTTAATGCGGGTCCGTCATTTACGCCGTCGCCGGTCATGGCCACAATTTGGTTTTCGGCTTTAAGGGCGTTGATTATTTTTAATTTTGCATCGGGGAACATGCGCGTAAAAACGTTGGTTTTGAGCACTGTTTTTTGCAATTCGGAATCAGTTAATTTTATAAGTTCTTCTCCTGAGATACTTTTTTCGTAACCTTTAAATCCCACTTGCTTTGCAATGGCTGCCGTAGTTTCGGCATTGTCGCCCGTAATAATTTTAACCGAAATTCCGGCGGCGTAAAAAGCCTCAAAAACAGTCTGGATATTTTTCTTCGGCGGATCGTGAAAAGCCACCAAACCCTTAAAGTTAAATTTTAATTCCTGTTGTTTTTTTGGAAAATCAGTTCCATCAAAAGTGGTTTCGCCAACGCCCAAAACCCGGTAGCCTTCTTTTGCCAATGCATTAAATGCCGTTTCAATTTCTTGTTTTTCGATTTTTGTAAGTTCGCAAACATTTATAATGGCTTCAGGAGCGCCTTTTGCAGCGATAATCCTTTTCCCCGATTTATTTTCAAAAATATGCGTCATCATCGGCGGTTTTCCATCTAGCGGATATTCGTGAATCATCTTGTAAGCTGTTCTTTCATCGCTTAAAAATTCTTTCTTGTAAGCTTTGTGCAAAGCTGTTTCCATAGCATCAAAAGGAATGGGTTCGCTTGCCCACATTGCCAGTTCAATCAGTGTTTTTTCTTCGCTGCTTAAGGTGTTTTCAAGCGTGGATATTTTATGCAACAAAGGCACAAAAAGTTTGGCCAAACTCATTTTGTTTTTAGTAATGGTACCCGTTTTGTCGATGCAAATTAACGTCGCACTTCCCAAAGTTTCAACGGTTTTCATTTGTTTTACCACAATGCCCAATTTCATCAATCGCCACGATCCCAGCGCCATAAATGTGGTAAATGCCACCGGAATTTCTTCGGGTAAAATACTCATGGCCAGTGTTAGCGCCACCAATAAACTTTGAATGGCATTATAGGATTGAAAATAGTTTATTCCCCAAACAATAATGAATATAACCGCGCCAACAGCAACCATTTTTTTAACAAAACTGTTGATTTGTTTTTCTAACGGTGTTTTTTCTTCAGTGATGCTTTCTAAACTTTTTCCTATTTTTCCGAGTTGCGTGGCGTTTCCAATGGCGGTAACTGTGGCAATCGCCAATCCGCTTGTGACGGTGGTTCCCCTAAATATTGTTGAAATGTTGGAATTGGCATCTTTATAAACCGCCAACGATTCACCGGTTAAAAGTGATTCATTCACCGAAAAATCGTTGGAATGAACAATAATTCCGTCGGCGGCAACGGAAGTGCCTTCTTCAACCATTAAACTGTCACCAACAACAATTTCCTCGCTTTTTATGTCTTCAACCTTGCCGTTTCGTATGACTTTGCAAATGGGTTGCGCAAATTCTTTTAATTTTTCTAAAGCGTTTTTGCTTCTGGATTCCTGATACAATGAAATAGTGGCGATGAGCACAATAGCGCCACTCAAAAAAATGCCGTCACCAGTTTCTCCGCTGATAAAATAAATGGAAGATGCCACCAACAATAAAATTATCATTGGATCTTTCAGCAAACTTTTTACAGCGATTAAAAAGCCGCTTTCTTTTTTGAAATTTAAGGAATTCTTTCCGTGTTTTTCCCTGGCCAACAGCACTTCTTTTTGGGTTAAACCTTTTATGTTGAAGTTGGATACGGACATTACGAATCAATTTTATACCCAAATTTATAGAAGTAATGTTATTGATTGAATGATATTTATCAAATAAAAAAAAGCGAAGGTGTTTTTAAGTGCCTTCGCTTTTTTTTATGGATGCTGTTTCAAGAAAAAATTAATGCAAATTTTTCTTAAATTCTTCTTTTGGCGTAAAGTAATTGTTTAAAGCTTCCATTCTTGATTTTTGTAAAAAGGGAATTTCTTCTTTTGCGTTTTTAAGATGATAATGCCTTAAATTATGTTCTTCCTGTCTGTGGGAGCTAAAGTTTGAAACCCGTTTTAAATAACCAATAACCCGTGTGCCATAATCAATATTTGTAGAGTTGCATTTGCTGCATTTTTGAAGTGTTTTTTTGTCAATATGGCCGCATGAATTACAAATAGTAATTTTTATGTTAAAGCAAAAATAATTGCAGCCGGCCAGCGCGGCGGCATTAATTAATTTTATGAAACCGTCCTTATTTGGCGCTTCTTCCAGATTTAAATGAAGTGCGGATCCTCCGTCCAAATATTGAATAATTTCATTTCCGTGAAGCATCATTTTGTCTAAAGCGTTTATTGTGTTGTCTTCAACAGGATAGAAATAGGAATTGTAACAATCTCTTGGCACAAATAGGCCATCTTCTTTATCCCATTTGGCATTTTTAACGCCTAAATTTTCCGCAGGGACAAATTCGGTATTAAACATGTAGCCATATTCTTTTTTTGCTTCTTTATTGGCATCAAAAATTACTTTAAGTTGCGCTGTCACATAATTTTTATAAACGGCATTATTATCAACTTTAATGCCTTGACTTTCTGCAGCTTCCACCATTCCGTTTATGCCAATGGTTAAAAATTGTTTGTCCAATGAAATAAAACCGGCATTGTAAACCGGCAACAAACCTGCTTCTTTGTATTCTTCAATCAACTTTCTGTAAGCCACTTGATATTTGTGTATTTTACAAATCTCAGTCTTTAAATCTTTTTTGGTTTGTGCCAAGCGGCTCATATTTAATGTAATTACATTAATTGAGCCTGTCGCAACGCCGCCTGCCCCAAGCGAATAACTAAATGTATTGTCGCTGATTTCATTTCGCAGTCTACAGCAAGAAGCTAAACTGTCTGCATTTTCGGATTGATAGATGAAAAATGAATTTCCTTCACTTAATTCTTCTGCGCACATGTGAGCAAATTCCACATCAACAGGTTTTCCGTCTTTCACCAACATGGCAGCCGTTACAACAGGGAAAGTTAACACTGCTTTTTCTCGTTCTTTATTAAACCACTTCATAAAAAACTGTTGCAATATTTTAAGGCTTTCCCATTTAGGTTTTTTCATGTCCGGAAAAACAAAACTGCCAAACATGCTGTTGAAATAGGCGTCATCATACAAAGAAATATTCCAAAAAACAGATTGGTAGCCTCTTGCCGCTGCTGGTTGATTTATGGCATAAACTACATGTTGTAAATGGTTTTCTATTGTTTTTTTATTGGTGGTTAGGTAATTTTCACCATAATCTTTTGAAGCAAAATAATCAAAATACATTAAAAATTCTACCGTCGCCAGTGCGCCGGCAAATTGGGAGCTAATGGCAAACACCAAGTTTACAAACTCACCGCAAAAACTTTCCAAATGTTGGGGGGGCCTACTTTCTCCACCCAGTTTTGTGAGTCCGTCAAACAAAAAAGGATACATGCTTACAGATGTGCAGTAGGGCTTTAGTGAAGTTTCGTCATGCACATAAATTTCATGGTTTTCTATTTGCCTAATGTATTCATTAGCCAGGTCTATGCCAAATAATTGCGCTATTTTATTTTTAACCAACTGCCTATTTATCTGGATATTGATGTCTTTATTTAACTCAGCCTCCATAGTTGCAATGTTTTTTGATGACACATTGGCATTGGCATCCATTGTGGAGCCATCAGCGGCATTGCCGGAGTTGATGTAGTTTTCAATAAATTTTATTTTTTCTGAAATTTGTTCTTGGGTTAATCGTATCATCGGTTAATTTTTTATAAATAAATGGTTTAGGATTTGTTTTGTTTTTACGTCAATAAATTTTTGATTGGTTGTTTTGCTGTCTAATCCACCCTGTTCTTCTAGCCAAGGCCCTGTTTTTAACCAGGTTAATTCGGGTAAAATGTCACGGTGAACGTCATTTAATCCAGTATATAAACAAGTTTTATATCCCAATTTTTTAGCAATTTTTAAGTATTTTATCAATTCTTTTTTATGCCATTCCCCTCCCATAAAAAGGATACTGCCTGCAAAACCTTTGTACCTGTTTAGGATGTTTAAATACGTTTCCTGTGATAGTTTTCTCCCATTTTCTTTTTTCCATAAAAAAGGGGAATGGCATCCTTTACAGTTGATTTTACAACCGGTTATTGTGAAACAGATGGTTATTTCACCTGGAATTTCCTGTAAAACTATCTGCATATCGGAGTAATTCATCTTAAATATTGATTGGTCAAATGTATAGGGCGGTTAAATACCGCCAATTAAAATATAATTATTTAAAAATAGGTATGTGAATTTCTAATTGAAATGCAACCCGAAAACTTTTTTCCCGAAAGTTTCAACTTAATTACAGAATTTGGCAGGTCTTCTGACTTGCTCCAGTTTTTACGTCTTCCCATCTTTAAAAAGACAGTGACAAAAGATTGTAAAAACCCGTTTAGAGCTTACAGCTGCGGGAACAGTTTAGGTATTTCACCCAATTCCCTATTAATCTTCATAAATTGGTTATTATGACAGAACCATATTCCGTATCAAAAGTAAAAAGGATATGTTTAATTAAAACTTTGCATGATGTTTAATTGTTAACCACTTATTAACATAAGTTTATTTAAATGAAGAAAGGAAAATTAACTTTTAATGCGTTTCATTCTTTTCGGGCCGTACCAAAGCCAAAAACCGGTAACGGTGAAAAGAAATAAAGCCAAGCCCATAACGGTTGTGTAAATTACTTTAATTTGACCGTTTGAAGTTCCAAAAAAGCGGTCGAGAATGGAGCCATCGTGGATGTTTTCGAATAAATCGGAATGTCTTTTGCCAATGTTTAGCAATTTTCCCGTTGCGCCATCCAATTGAATTTCCCAATAATGATTTTTAAACACAAACTTTAAGATGCCTTTATTTTTTCTGATATCAATGCGATCGAGTTCTAAAGATAAATCTGCAGAAATAGCGTCATGTAAAATAAATTTGGCTTTTTTGTGCAAACTGTCTAAGGGCAACCAATATTTTAAGTCGGTCGAAGTTCCTTCAAATGATTTGGGAATAATAATTCCGTTGCTATGGTTTTTCCATCCCAATATAACACCCGAAATAGAGATAAAAAAAAAGAATATGAAAAGAAACGCTCCTGTTGTACGGTGAATTTTTCTGAATATTCTTAAAAGTTTTGCTTGTTGTTTTTTGGATGGAATTTTTGTCATTGAATAAGTCCTCAATCTGTTTATGCCAATAATTAAATTTTCGCGGCCTTTTCAACACTATTTTTAAATTGAAGTTTTTCTTTCGGAATAAATCCTTTTAAGATTAAAACAAGCCCAAAAACCATAAGCATTATACCCATAGCGCGTTTTATTTTGAAAGTTAACGCCGGCGTTAATTTTTTTATCAATTGTTTTGCCAGTAATATTTTTCCCAGATCTGTAATTAAATAACTAAGAATTATGAAAGCAAAGTAGTTGAATATTTTAGTTGGATTCATTTCCAAATTAGAACCGATAATGACAATCATTCCCAGCCAAAATGCCAATACGCCAACATTGATAAAATTGAGAAGAAATCCTTTTAAGAACAATTTCTTGTAATTTGTTTTTTCCGGAAGCACCAAAGTTTCGTCTTGTATGGTTCTTTTCTGACTTTTATCTATGTAAGTAATTAGTCCGTAAACCAATAAAATTAAACCGCCAACCCAAAATAATCGCGGATCATCTTTAATTTCTTCCAAAAGGTTTTTGCTGCCATAATAAGCAATTAAAATAAACACAATATCGCTTAAAACAACACCCAAATCAAACGACAAAGCGGCACGCGCGCCTTTAACAATGCTGGTTTGAATCAACGTAAAAAAAACGGGGCCAATCATAAAGGAAAGGAAAAACCCAATAATTATTGCTTCTTTAAGTTCGAAAAAGGTCATAAATTTTGTCTACTAAAATGTGAAATTACTATAATTTATTAAACATTGTCGTAATCAATGGTGATTTTTTGTGTTGTTGGATGTGCCTGGCAAGTTAAAATGAACCCGTCCTTAATTTCAGCCTCACTTAAAATGGAATTTTTTTCCATCACTGCATTTCCGGCTGTCACTTTCGCCAAACAGCTGCTGCAAATGCCGCCTTGGCAAGAATAAGGCGCATCCAAGCCTTCTTGTAACGTGGCGGTTAAAATGGTTGTTTTTGAGTCCATTTCAAACGTAGTTTCTTCATCATCAAGCGCAACGGTAATTTCGCAAGTACCTTCAAAAGTGATGTTTATTTCACTTTCTGAAACAACAGGCGGGGTAAATAATTCAAAATGAATATTATTTTTATCCAATCCATTTTCAATCAATGTTTCTTTTGAGGCATTGATCATTGCTTCGGGTCCGCATAAAAAAGCAGCGTCAAAAGAACTGTCTTTAAACTTATTTTTCAGGATAAAGTTGAGGTTTCCTTTGTCAATTCTTCCAAATAAAGCGGCTTCATTTTTTTCTCGGCTAATCACCTGTTGCACTTTAAATTGTGCTGGATAAGCATTTTGCAAAGAGATTATTTCATCTTTAAAAATAGTGTCGGCGGTTGTTTTGTTGCCATAAATAAGCGTGAAAGTACTGTTTGGTTCTTCGGTCAAAACTGCTTTTATCATGGACATTATTGGTGTAATGCCACTTCCGGCAGCAATGCCGAGATAATTTTTAGCGTTTGCAGAATCCGTTTCCAGCAGAAACTTTCCTTCGGGCTTTGAGACTTCCAAAATGTCGCCTTCTTTTAAAATGGTGGAGGCAAAAACAGAAAATGTTCCGTTGTCAACCGCTTTTACGGCAATGCGCAATTCGCCGCTGTTTGGTGCGGAACATATAGAATATGCCCTGCGAAGTTCTTCTCCGGCAAGGCTTTTTTTGATGTTAATATATTGTCCGGCAACAAATTTAAAAGTTTCTTTTAAGTCAGTGGGAATATCAAATAGGATAGAAACCGCATCAGAAGTTTCTTTTTTAATTTCTTTTATAGTGAGTGCGTGAAATTTCGACATGTTCAATTTTTAGATTACAAAAATAGCGAAACTAAATATATTTTTTTGTGAATAACTATCCAAGTCTAACATACATAAGAAAATTATGTATATATTTGAAATTCAAAAAAGCACGTAAATCATCGAAATGGGAAATCAGAAATTATATAAGGGTTCTTTGCAAACCATTATTTTAAAGTTGCTGGAAGAGAACGATAAAATGTATGGTTATGAAATTACCCAAAGAGTAAAGGAACTTACCAACGGCGAGCTGCAAATAACAGAAGGCGCGCTATATCCTGCGTTACATAAATTGGAAGCTGATGGCTTGTTGGATGTTGAAGTTGCCATGGTCGACAATCGCTTGCGTAAATATTATAAATTAACCGAAAACGGAACAAAAGAAACCGTAAGCCGTTTGGCGGAAATGGAGGAATTTTTAAGAACAATGCAAACAATTGTCAATCCGAAGTTTGCATAAATAACACTATAAAATTGCTAAAAATATGAAACTTACCAAGGAACAAATACAGCAACTATATACCTTTACGCGCCAACATTTTGTGGAGCATTTTGATGTGCAAACCGAACTTGTTGACTATTTGGCAAATGACATGGAACAAATTTTAACTGATAAGCCAACCCTTTCTTTTGAGGAAGCAAAAATACTGTCGTTCAAAAAATTTGGCGTTTTTGGATTTATGGAAGTCATTGAAGAAAGTTCAAATGCCTTAAATAAAAAGTATTGGAAATTGGTTTTAGAAATTTTTAAAAACTATTTTAAATTGCCTCAATTGCTTTCTGTTTTTTTAATTTTTGCCACAATTTATACCAGCTTTTTATTTGTGCCAGATCACCGATGGATTTATATGTTTTTAGGATTTGGCATTTGTACTTTTTTAATGATTAGATTATTTCAACTCAGAAAAATAAAAAAGCAACGATTTAAGAAAACAAACAAAAAATGGCTGTTGGAAGAATATATTTTAAATGCGGGAAATATTGGCGCTTTAAGTTATCTTATTTTTCAAATACCTATGAACCTAAAAATGCAGTTGGATTCAGTTTTATTAGTAATTATTGCTTCCCTGTTTTTTACCTGTTATATTGTGTTCACCTATATTATAGCTTTTGTGTTGCCTTTAAAAGTTGAAGAAATTTTGATAAAACAATATCCCGAACATAAATTAGTGTAACAAAATAAAATTGAACCATACTTATAAATCAAAAAGAAATACACCCAAACCAAATGATCAAACAATTTATAAACTTTGAATGGAAACAATTTAGCCGTTCATCCTACTTTCAAAAAGGAATCGCCATAAAAATTTTACTCGTTTTTTTGGTTTTATACTTTGGCGGTGCCGCTTTAATGCTTGGCATTGGGCTGTTTTTTATACTGAAAGAAGTTTTGCCTACGCTTGACCCCATTGTTGTAGTAAATAATTTTATAATTTATTGGTTATTATTCGATTTGGTTATTCGTTTTTTTATGCAGCAATTGCCTGTAATGAATATAAAGCCACTTATGGTAATTCCTGTAAAAAGAAACACGGTTATTCATTATTTGTTGGGGAAAACAGTTATTTCTTTTTTTAATTTTATGCCGATTTTTATCTTTTTGCCCTTCAGCATCGTTTTATTATCCCAAGGTTATCCGGTTGTAAACGTGGTTTGCTGGTTTTTTGCAACTTTGTTTTTGGGATTGTCGAACAACTTTTTAAACTTTCTGATCAACAAAAGCAATGTGGTTTTTTATGTGCTTATTTCTGTATTGGCAATTTTAATTGGCTCGGAATATTTCAATATTTTTAAAATATCAGCACCTATTGGCGAAGCTTTTAATGCACTTTATAGCAATCCGTGGTTCGCTTTAATTCTATTTTTTATAATGATTGGCTTGTATTATATAAATTTTTCGTTCATTAAAAATGAATTTTATTTGGATGACGCCGTTTCAAAAAAAATAAAAGAAGTGAATGCTACAGATTTATCGTGGATGAATCGATTTGGAAGTGTCGCCATATTTTTAAAAAACGATGTGAAATTGATTTGGAGAAATGCGCGCCCAAAACAGGTGATGATGATGTCGTTCCTTTTTTTATTTTACGGACTCATATTTTTTACCAATAAAATGTACAACGATTCACCAGCCTGGTTGGCTTTTGCGGCTATGTTTGTGACTGGGGGATTCTTAATGACTTTTGGGCAATTGGTGCCGTCTTGGGACAGTGAATATTATAAAATGTTGATGAGCCAAAACATTCCCTATAAAAAATACCTCGAATCTAAATGGTATTTAATGGTATTTGGCGTAACGCTTTCCTTTATTTTAAGCACGCCTTATATTTATTTTGGATGGAAAATTTACGGATTAATCGTTGCCGGAGCCTTGTTTAATATTGGATTAAATTCTTTTATCACCTTATTTGGCGGCGCTTTAAACAGGGTGCCAATTGAACTGAACGTAAAAGCAAAAGCATTTAGCAACACCAACGGATTCAATCCAACCCAAATGCTAATTTCTTTGCCTAAATTATTTTTGCCAATGTTTCTTTTTTATCTGCCGTATAAATTTATAAATTTTGAAACAGGGCTAATGGTTTTAGGATTTAGCGGGATTTTGGGAATTGTGTTTAAAAACTTTTTCTTGAATAAAATTGAAAAAATTTACCAAACAGGAAAATACAAAACCATAGCCGCTTTCGGTGAAAAATAAGAAATTATATAAATCAACGATTTAAAATATAAAAATGATAAAAACCATAGAACTTTCAAAAAAATACGGCGGGGTTACCGTTTTAAATATAGCAAATTTAGAAATTCCTAAAGGCCAATCTTTTGGCTTGGTAGGCAATAACGGCGCAGGAAAAACCACTTATTTTAATTTGTTGTTAGATTTGATAAAACCCACAACGGGAAATGTCACAAACCATGAAATACAGGTAAATGCCAGTGAAGACTGGAAACCTTTTACGGCCGCTTTTATTGATGAAAGTTTTTTAATTGGCTATTTAACGCCCGAAGAATATTTTTATTTTATTGGCGAACTTCGCGGAATGAACAAGGCCGATATTGATGCTTTTTTAAGTCAGTTTGATGAAATTTTCAATGATGAAATTCTGAAGAAAAAGAAATATTTAAGGGATTTATCCAAAGGAAACCAGAAAAAAGTTGGCATTATTGCGGCGTTGATTGGGCGTCCGGAAGTGATTGTTTTGGATGAACCTTTTGCAAATTTGGATCCCACCACACAAATTCGATTGAAGAAATTATTGAAGGATTTAACTGCTGCCAGCAATACAACACTCTTAATTTCCAGTCACGATTTGGGACACGTAACCGAAGTTTGTGATCGTATTGTGGTGCTTGAAAAAGGGGAAATTGTGAAAGACCTAATAACATCAGCAGAAACATTGCAGGAGCTGGAAGCGTATTTTTCGGTGTAACACAAATTAAATACATAGATTTTTGTATTTTTACGTTTCTTATTGCAATAATTATAATGGGTAATAAGTTAATGGGTTAGTAAAAAAGGTTAAGTTTTGTTTACTGCAGCATTTGCGTTAGGGATTGCAGTGAAAATCCCGGCATTGCGAGTTTGTTCAGCAATTTATTCAACAGATTGCCACGCTTCACTCGCAATGACGGATTGCAGCGAAAAGCCCGACCCGCTTTTTCGGCGGGTAACGCCCAAATAAAACACCTTTAAATTGCTGTGCTTGTTGCAATTAAACTGTAAAAACAAATCAGTTGAAAAATAGTTTTAAAATAATTGCGGGCTTTTTAATAGCGCTTTTTGTGGTTAATTGCTCAACCAAAAAAGATGCGTTTTTAAACAGAAGTTACCACTCGGTATCCACAAAATACAACGTGCTTTATAACGGCCATGAAGCTTTACGCATAGGTTTGGCGCAATTAAATGCCAATTATGAAGACAATTATTGGGAGCGTTTGGCCATTGAACCTTTAAAAGTTGACGAATTGGCATTGCCCGGAATGCAGACAGATCCCGACAGTTCTCCTCAAGAATTTGAAAAAGCCGAAGAAAAAGCGGTAAAAGCGATTCAAAAACATTCTATGTTGATTGCACGCCAAGAACGCAACAAACAAATTGACGATGCTTATTTGTTGTTGGGAAAATCGCGTTATTATTCCAAAAGATTTGTGCCCGCACTGGAAGCTTTTAATTATGTGATTCAAAATTACCCAAAAGCCAATTTAATTAACGAAACCATTATTTGGCAGGCAAAAACCCAGGTTCGCCTTCAAAATGAAGAACAGGCGATTAAAAGTTTGCGAAATTTGCTAAAAGACAAATCGTTAAAAAGCGACATTAAAGAGCACGCGCATACCGTAATTGCAATGGCTTACTTAAATTTGGACAGTTTGCAGTTGGTGATAAATCATTTGAATAAAGCCGTTGTTTCGGCGAACAATATAGAACAAACTGCCAGAAATTTGTTTATACTCGGGCAACTTTATAGCGAAAAAGGATTGAAAGATTCTTCAAACATCGCTTTTCAAAATATAATCGATTTAAAAAAAGCGCCTTATAAATACAAAATTCATGCGCAACTGGAGAAAGCAAAGAATTCAAAAAACAAGCTGGATGCCCAGGAAACATTGGCGATTCTTAAAAAGCTGGTAAAAGATAGAGATAACAGGCCTTTTTTGGATGAATTGTATTACAGAATTGGAATAATTGAGCAGGAAAACAACACAGAAAGTGCCATTGATTTTTTTAAAAAATCGCTGCAATCGAACTTAAAAAACAATCTTCAAAAAGAACTTTCCTACGAAGCGCTTGGAAATTTATATTTCGACAAGGCGCAATTTATGGTTGCCGGTGCTTATTACGACAGCATTTTGAACATCACCAACAGCGAAAACACAAAACGTGTACGTCGTTTGGTGCGAAACCGAAATAATTTGAATGAGGTTATTTTATATGAAAACATTTCAAAAATCAACGACAGCATTTTAAATATTGTTGCCATGGGCAAGGAAGCGCAAATAACTTTTTTTAACGCGCATATTGAAAAATTAAAAGCCAACGAGGCAAAAAAAGAAAACAAAACAACGTTTAAGGGCGGTTTGTTCGATAAAAATTTAGGCAAAGCGGATGTTGGCGGAAATTCCGGGAAATGGTATTTTTACAACATTCAGGCGGTTGGTTTTGGAGAAATTGAATTTAGAAGAACTTGGGGCAATCGTCCTTTGTCAGACAATTGGCGTTTGGGCGATAAATCGCAATTAAATATGGCAAACATTCAGGATCTTGACCAAAATTTGGCGCAAGTAAGCGAACAGGAAAAACTGGAACTTTCTTATTATCTGGATAAAATTCCTTCAGAAAAAGCTAAGATAGATAGTCTTGCAAATGAACGGAACACTGCCTATTTTAAATTGGGAATTATTTATAAAGAGCAATTTAAAGAATTGGATTTGGCTAAAGAAAAATTTGAAAAACTGATTGATTTTAAACCGGATTTGGCTTTGTTGGTTCCGGCCAAATATCATTTGTATAAAATTTACGAAAGCCAAAGCGACGAAAAAGCAATTTCTTTAAAAAATGACATTGTCACAAATTATGCGACTTCAAAATATGCCAAAATCATTTTAAATCCGAATCAAGCGCTGGAAGAAGACGAAAAAAATGCGGCAGAAACCGAATATGCGGCAATATATTATGATTATGAGGCAGAAAAATTTGAAACCGTTATTGAAAAAACCACCCTTGCAATCGGCAAATATATGGGCGAACCAATTGTTGCGAAACTGGAATTGTTGAGAGCTTATGCCATAGGTAAAACACAAGGTTTGGTTGCTTTTAAAGCAGTTTTGGAATCGGTGGCGTTGAATTATCCAAATACGGAAGAAGCGAAAAAAGCCTTGGAATTGATAGAAACCATAAAATTAAAACTATAAAATAATTACTAAAAGCAAAAGAATATGTTCTTAGAAAAAAAAGCAATTCCGCCTTTATCCTCAGAGCGAAATGTGGTCGGGAAAAACACCTCCATTGTTGGTGATGTTCAATCGGAAGGTGATTTTAGAATTGACGGAAGCGTTGAAGGAACCATAAAAACAGCCGGACGTGTAGTTATTGGCGCCTTGGGCAGCGTTAAAGGCAAAATTATTTGTGACAATGCCGATATTGAAGGAACATTTACCGGAGAATTGCTGGTAAATAATTTACTGACATTAAAAGCAACGGCAAAAATTACGGGAGACGTGGCCATCAGCAAATTATTGGTTGAACCCGGCGCCGAATTTAACGCAGCTTGCACAATGAAAGGATCCGTGATGGAGCTACAAAATGACCAATCCAGACAAGAAAAAACAGCTTAACAAATACCTTCAGTTAACAAGTATTGCTTTTCAAATGGGCATCACTATTTATTTAGGTGCCTATTTTGGAAAAAAACTCGACGCCTATTTTATGACTGAAAAAAAATATTTCACCATTATCCTGGTCTTATTATCGCTTGTAATTTCACTTTGGAGCGTTTTGGCCCAGTTAAAAAAGATCAATGAAAAAAATGATTAGGCAGGTAACGGTTTTCGGCATAAAATTATTGATTTCTCTTTGTGTTGTTTTTGGCATTCATAGCGTTATTTTATATTATCTAAACATTTCGCTATTTCAAAACCTGCTGATTCCCAGCTATATTACAAACTATTTTTTGGCCCTTTTGATTTTTTTCATTTTGGTAAAACTGAAAAAAAAATATCTCGATTTGCTGGGCTTCGTTTTTATGGGCGGAAGCTTCGTTAAATTCGGAGTTTATTTTATTTTTTTCAACCCAGTTTTTAAACAAAACGGAACCGTAAGTACGCAAGAAGCAACTGCTTTTTTGGCGCCCTATCTTTTGTGTTTAATTGTCGAAACTTTTTATTTAATAAAACTGTTGAACAATAAGATGTAATGGCTTAAAAATTAATTAATAAACCTTTCAAAAAAACATAGAAAAATAGTTTTAGGTTTTTAATATAAAAATGTACATTTGCAAAATATTTTTAGGCACCACTATTAATAATGTATATGTATAAAATTAACCTATTAAAAACACTTACATTCCTGTTCTTTGCAATTACAATTTCTGTAGGCGCAACCAACAACACAGACCAAACAAGTTCTGCTGAACAAGAATCTCCCACATATAATTTAAAAACCGAAATTAAGGAATACATCAACCATCACTTGTTGGATTCTTACGATTTTACCTTATTTTCCTATACAAACGACGCAGGAGAACACAAATATATTGGTTTTCCTTTGCCTGTAATTTTGATAGATAACGGTTTAAAAGTATTTTCATCCGCAAAATTTCATCACGGAGAAGCAGTTGCTGAAGTGGGTGGACAATTTTACGCATTATACCACAACAAAATTTATAAAACCGATGCGCTAGGTACCATAGAATATGATGAAGCGCACCACGCAACAAACGAAAAACCACTAGATTTTTCAATCACTAAAAACGTTGTGTTCATTATTCTTGTAGGTTTGTTTATGCTTTTAATATTTAGCCGAATGGCCAATTCTTATAAAAATAATCCAATGCCTAAAGGTATCGGCCGCATATTTGAACCGCTTATTTTATTCATCAGAAACGACATTGCAATTCCAAATATTGGCGAAAAACATTACCGAAAATACATGAGTTACCTGTTAACGGTATTTTTCTTCATTTGGATCATTAACTTATTGGGTTTAACACCGCTTGGGGTGAATGTAACAAATAACATTGCCGTAACCTTGGCTTTAGCTTTGGTAACCTATTTCATCACCACGTTTTCAGGAAACAAAAATTACTGGAAACACATTTTTTGGATGCCAGGCGTGCCATGGCCAATGAAAATTATTTTGGCGCCTATTGAATTGTTGGGAACAGTTATAAAACCATTTTCATTAATGATACGTTTGTACGCAAACATTACTGCAGGACATATTGTGTTAATGAGTATTATTGGATTGATGTTTATTTTCAAAAACTGGATTGGTAGTCCGTTGTCATTCGGATTGGCGTTTGCCTTATCATTGCTTGAATTGTTGGTGGCGGCACTGCAAGCTTATATTTTCACCATGTTATCTGCACTTTACTTCGGTTCAGCCGTTGAAGAACATGCGGATCATCATTAAAAATTGAATGTTTAATTAATTAATTATATATATTATGGAAATTCCAACTATTGTAGGAGCAGGTTTAATCGTAATTGGTGCTGGTTTAGGTATCGGTAGAATTGGTGGTTCAGCAATGGACGCTATTGCTCGTCAGCCAGAAGCTTCCGGGAAAATTCAAACAGCGATGCTTATTGCAGCGGCGCTTATTGAAGGTATTGGATTTGCTGCTTTATTTGCAGCATAAAAAACAATTAGCCGCAACGGTTGGTTGCGGCCAATGTTTAAAACAATAATTAAACACAAAAAAATATTAAAAATATACCATGGATAAGTTAATAGAACAGTTTTCTCTAGGGTTGTTTTTCTGGCAATTAATTTTATTTGTTGCCTTGGTGCTTTTGTTAAAAAAATTCGCCTGGAAACCAATTTTAAATGCCGTAAACGACAGAGAAGAAGGTATTTTAAAAGCTTTGGAATCGGCTGAAAACGCGCGCAAGGAAATGCAAAATTTGACTGCGGATAATGAACGTATTTTAAAGGAAGCGCGCATTGAACGCGATGTTATGTTAAAAGAAGCGCGTGAAATGAAAGAAAGCATTATTTCTGAAGCAAAAGGAGAAGCGCATGCACAGGCAACCAAAGTTATTGAGCAGGCAAAATCAACCATTGAGTCTGAAAAACACGCCGCAATTGCCGAAATAAAAAATCAGGTTGCCGAATTGTCACTAGAAATTGCTGAAAAAGTGATGAGAAGTGAATTATCTGACAAAAACAAGCAAATTAAGCTTGTTGAAGACATGTTAAAGGAAGTAAAGCTATAAGAATTAATTTCAAATGAACGGATCCAGAGCGGCAATAAGATATGCAAAAGCAATACTAAGTTTTGCACTTGAACAACAAAAAGAAGTTGAAGTGAACAATGACATGTTGCTTGTTGCAAATACAATTCAAGACAGTAAAGAGTTACAGTTATTGCTTAACAGCCCAGTTTTAAAAACTGAATTAAAAAAATCAGCTTTAAAAGAAGTTTTTGCGAGCAAAACAAGTCCTTTAACAATAGGTTTAATCAATCTTTTAATAGACAACAAAAGATTGCCGATTTTAGGTGAGGTTGCCAAAAAATATAACGTGATTTTTGATTCATTGAAAGGGATAGAAGTGGCGAAAGTTACCACCGCAATTCCGTTGACTGAAGAATTGAATGAACAGGTTTTAAGAAAAATAATTGAAATTACCGGAAAACAAGCAACAATTGAAAGCATTATAAATCCTGCTATTATTGGCGGATTTATTCTTCGTGTTGGCGATATTCAATATGATGCAAGTGTTGCGAATAAATTACAAATGCTGAAAAGACAGTTTGAAAAAGAAAGTTTTAGTGCATAATTAAAAAATATAAAAGAATTTAGTTTTAAAAAACAGAAAGAATGGCATCAATAAAACCAGCTGAAGTATCAGCAATTTTAAAACAACAATTGGCGGGATTTGAAGCATCTGCTTCATTAGACGAAGTTGGAACCGTATTGCAAGTGGGTGACGGTATCGCCCGTGTTTACGGTTTGGCGAATGCGCAATATGGCGAGCTCGTTGAATTTGAAGATGGAATGGAAGGATTGGTATTGAATCTTGAAGAAGACAATGTTGGGGTTGTATTATTGGGCCATTCAAGAGCAATTAAAGAAGGGTCTATTGTAAAACGCACCGAAAGAATTGCTTCCCTAAAAGTAGGTGAAGGCATTGTTGGCCGTGTGGTAGATACCTTAGGAAACCCAATCGATGGCAAAGGTCCAATTCAGGGTGAAACTTTTGAAATGCCTTTAGAGCGTAAAGCTCCGGGTGTTATTTTCCGCGAACCGGTTACCGAACCATTACAAACAGGGTTAAAAGCGGTTGACGCCATGATTCCTGTTGGAAGAGGACAACGTGAGCTTATTATTGGCGACCGTCAAACCGGAAAATCAACAGTGGCTATTGACACCATTATCAATCAAAAAGAATTTTATGATGCAGGGGTTCCCGTGTATTGTATTTACGTTGCTATTGGCCAAAAAGGATCAACAGTGGCTAATATCGCAAGTTTATTTGAAGAAAAGGGTGCTATGGCGTACACCACAATTGTGGCTGCCAACGCTTCTGACCCTGCTTCCATGCAGGTTTACGCGCCAATGGCAGGTGCTGCAATTGGTGAGTATTTTAGAGATACCGGCCGTCCTGCTTTAATTGTTTATGATGATTTGTCTAAACAAGCAGTTGCCTACCGTGAAATTTCCTTATTGTTACGTCGCCCACCGGGACGTGAAGCTTATCCTGGAGATGTATTTTACTTACACTCCCGTTTGTTGGAACGGGCTGCAAAGGTGATTAACAATGACACTATTGCAGCGCAAATGAATGATGTACCGCCTTCATTGGTCGGAAAAGTAAAAGGTGGCGGATCTTTAACGGCTTTGCCAATTATTGAAACTCAGGCAGGTGACGTATCGGCATATATCCCAACGAACGTGATTTCTATTACAGACGGACAAATTTTCTTGGAGTCCGATTTGTTTAACTCAGGTGTTCGTCCGGCCATCAACGTAGGTATTTCAGTATCTCGTGTTGGAGGAAATGCCCAAATTAAATCAATGAAAAAGGTAGCGGGAACTTTAAAATTAGACCAAGCACAATTCCGTGAGTTGGAAGCGTTTGCAAAATTTGGATCGGATTTAGATGCGGCAACTTTGAACGTAATTGAAAAAGGAAAACGCAATGTGGAAATCTTAAAACAAAATGAAAGCGACCCTTTTAAAGTTGAAGACCAAATTGCCATTATTTATGCAGGTTCTAAAAACTTGTTGAGAGCGGTTCCTGTTGAAAAAGTAAAGGAATTTGAACGCGATTTTCTTGCTTACCTGAATGCGAAACATAGAGATGCTTTGGATTTGTTAAAAGCAGGTAAATTAACGGATGAAGTTATTGATACTTTAACTGTTGCCGCAAAAGAAATTTCAGCAAAATACGTTTAATTTCCTCCTGACCTCCCCAAAAGGGAGGGAAGATTTATTATTAACAAAAAATAAAGTCCTTTTCTTTGGAAAGGATTTAGGATAGGACAAAATGGCAAACTTAAAAGAAATACGAAACCGAATTACATCTATTGGTTCAACCATGCAAATTACCAGTGCCATGAAAATGGTATCTGCCGCAAAGTTGAAAAAAGCACAAGATGCAATTACACAAATGCGTCCGTATGCCAATAAGTTGACGGAACTTTTGCAAAGTTTAAGTGCTACTTTGGAGGATGATATTGAAAATGTTTATGCTGATCAAAGAGTCGTTTCCAAAGTTTTGATTGTTGCAATTACTTCAAACAGAGGTTTGTGCGGTGGATTTAACTCTTCTGTAATTAAAGGTACTGTAAAACATATTGAGGACAATTACCAAGGAAAGCAGGTTGATATTTTATCAATAGGAAAGAAAGGTTATGATATTTTATCTAAGAATTATACCGTTATTGAAAAACATAACGAAATATTTGATGATTTAACTTTTAACAATGTTGCAGTAATTGCTGAAAGCATTATGGATTTGTTTGCCAAAGGAAAATATGATAAAATTGAATTGGTTTACAACCGTTTTAAAAATGCAGCTACCCAAATATTGACATATGAGCAATTTTTGCCTATTGAACTTGTTGAGTTAGAAGATAAAATGAACGTAAGCATCGATTATATTTTTGAGCCAAACAAGGCCGAAATTATATTGCAATTAATACCAAAATCTTTAAAAACGCAGTTGTATAAAGCGGTAAGAGATTCTTACGCTTCAGAACATGGCGCTCGAATGACAGCAATGCATAAAGCAACAGACAATGCAACGGAATTGCGCGACGATTTAAAATTAATATACAACAAAGCGCGTCAAGCAGCCATCACCAACGAAATTTTAGAAATTGTTGGAGGAGCGGAAGCCCTTAACAATTAGGCGTAGCGGTAGCGAAGCCAAATTTCTCAAGGGAGCGGAAGCCCTTAACAATTAGGCGTAGCGGTAGCGAAGCCAAATTTCTCAAAGGAGCGGAAGCCCTTAACAATTAGGCGTAGCGGTAGCGAAGCCAAATTTCTCAACGGTGCTGAGGTTTTG
>JACUUQ010000190.1 GCA_014859175.1 Lutibacter sp.
GTTCTTTAACCAAAATTTCAATGTCTCCGGTAGGCATATTGGCGTTTTTAGAAACACGTTCAATCACTTCGCCTTTCACCTGAATCACAAATTCGCGCCCCAGCATTTTCGCTTTTTCCATCATCTCTTTTGGCGTTCGATCTTCATCAAAAATCAGTTGCGTAATGCCGTAGCGGTCACGTAAATCAACCCAAATCATAAACCCTTTGTCGCGCGTTTTTTGCACCCAGCCGGCCAAAGTAACTTCCTGGCCTATATGTTCTGCTCGTAATTCTCCGTTTTTATGCGTTCTGTACATTGTCATTTTTTTTAAGAAAGCACAAATTTAGTGA
Source organism: Lutibacter sp. (assembly GCA_014859175.1). Taxonomy (GTDB): domain Bacteria; phylum Bacteroidota; class Bacteroidia; order Flavobacteriales; family Flavobacteriaceae; genus Lutibacter. Next base: position 333 of record JACUUQ010000190.1, read on the forward strand.
TTTAGCCGATAGTTTTTAAGGTTGCCCATCTTTTTTTGGACCTGCCTGTCTTTTGGGATGGCGTTTCCTTGCAGGTCGCGCCATTCGCTAAATCTTTTTTTCCATTTCATTTCAAAAAAGGATATCGCTGCTGTCGCTAACGCAAATAAAACTACGATTTTTGATATACGATTTTGAGTCCACTCCGATAACTCCAATATTCAATTTTCAACAAATTTTACCCCTATCCTAAAGGGAGAAGTTGCTGAAAATCAGCTCCCTTACAATAATTAAAAATGCTGATTTTTAGCAGAAGCAGCTTTTCGGAGCGGACTCGATTTTAGAATTTTAAAAGCTGACAACTTTTTGGCTCTTTGCGAATTTTCTTTGCGATTTGTTAATTTTAGAAAAAATGCACGTCTTGTTTTAAATCAAAACCTTAAATCTTATTGAAAACTTCGTAACTTTGAAGTCATTCTAATATTAAATATCAGAAGTTTTTTTTTATAAATATCATTCTAATTTCCAATCAAACTCCCTTTCCTTTGGAAAGGGCTGGGGATAGGATTAAAAGTTAAACCAAGAACGAACAAACGTCAACCTGAGCGCACCCGACAGCTATTGGGTCGAAGGGCAAAATAAGTGCGCATGCACCTTTAACAAAATACTAAAAATTTGGAATCGAAATTATACTTAGTGCCTACGCCCATCGGAAATTTAGAAGACATTACTTTACGAGCCATCAGGGTTTTAAAAGAAGTCGATTTAATTTTGGCCGAAGACACACGCACCAGCGGAAAATTGTTGAAGCATTATGATATTTCCACCCATATGCACAGCCACCATATGCACAACGAGCATAAAACCGTTGCCAATATTGTGCAACGCATTAAAAACGGTGAATCCGTCGCGTTGATTTCTGATGCCGGAACGCCTGCAATTTCCGATCCCGGTTTTTTGCTCACGCGCGCCTGTTTGGAAAATGGCGTAGAAATTGAATGTTTGCCCGGCGCCACAGCTTTTGTGCCTGCCTTGGTGAATAGCGGATTGCCAAACGACAAATTTGTTTTCGAGGGATTTTTGCCCGTTAAAAAAGGGCGGCAAACACGGCTGACTTTCTTGGCCGAAGAAACGCGAACTATCATTTTTTACGAATCGCCGCATAAATTGTTAAAAACACTCACCAATTTTGCCGAATTTTTTGGCGCCGACCGGCCGATTTCCATATCACGGGAATTGACCAAACTGTACGAAGAAACTTTAAGAGGAACTGTTGCCGAAATGATTGAACACTTTACCAACAAACCGCCAAAAGGCGAATTTGTGGTGGTGGTTGGCGGGAAAAAATAACTGGTTTTACAATTTAAAAATTTTGTTTTAATTTTAATAAGTACAGCAATTTTTAGCTAAATGTTTTGGGCGTTCCCCGCCGAAAAGGCGGGTCGGGCTTTCCGCTAAATCTTTTTTAATGCGCCGAAAAAGGCGCATTAAAAAAGGATATCGCTGCAAACATGGTTCACTGAACTCCTATAAAAAATAAACAAAAGGTGAAGTAATCCCTAACGCAAATGCTGTTTTAAATACAACTTAGCCAAAATTTCCAATGTTTTTACAATAAGTACATACTTCATCTTCTTCTTTTTCTTCTTCTGCTGCTAAATTTTAGCAAACCCAAAATATTTATGTATAAGAAAATGCGCGCACAGAAAATTCAAATTTGATATATTTTTTGCTTTTTGTTTTATAAAACTATTTTCTTTTTTTACAATTAACTAAAAATCAACATAATCAAAATTTTAGGCTATTTTATTGTTAGCTGTTCTATTTAGGGCTTGTTAGTCTAAACCCGATAATTCGGCAAATGAGGCTTTCGAAAAAATTCAAAAACAATCTTGCCCAATTTGAAAAGTTGGCAACATAAAAATGTAGATTACTTTATGTATGCCAAAGATTTTGCCATGTTTGAAACCGGGTTTGATGCCACCAAAGACGCTTTACATTTGAATGCGTTGATGAAAAGCGACAAGCAAATGTGGGCAATCTTTGATTTTAAATTGCTTGATTCGCCTCCTGTTTTGTTGCCATGCGTGAATCCTAAGACTAAATTGGCAGATGGCTCCTTCTGTTATTGCAGCAGTTGGGAAGTTACGCTTCCTGCAACAGATTCCACCGCGGCAAAACCGGGTGTCGTAAAATTATATGAGTCTTACGATTTTAATGCCGAAGGAAAAATACGCTAACAACAAGTTTATGGCGACTTTGGCGGATTAATGAATTATTTATTCAGCAAAGAATAGTTTTTAACTTTTATCTAAATTTAAAAGCTTTTATAAAAATAAAGGCTTTTTTTATGAGATTTCCTAAAATAATTCTTGCGATTTGCTGACCGGTTCCTTTTCTATATCATAAATCATGGTAGAAAGCTCCACTTGAAACCACTGTTTAAACATTTTATAAGTACGCTTTTGTGGCCATTCTTTTTTATTTGTATTCCAAGCGTCTAATTCGAGCATAAAGAATTTGTCGAATTTCTTTTTTAGCCACGTTTCTAAATCATCAATCTCATCATTTACCAAGTAAATTTTGCTCTCTATAAATTCAGGATATCTATCTTCCGGATATATATTAAATACCCAATCGGCAAAGGGCTTCAGCGGTTTTACAACGATACCATGCCTGTTAATGTAATTTTCTTCAAAATCCCCATCATCATAATCATCATCATCATCAAAATCAAAATCATCAAAATCATCAAAATCATCATCAAAAGAATTTGTCATTTCAGAAAGATAATCCTCTGTTTCTTGCGTAACAACCGTTAAAACATCTTCCCCTTTTTTTTCAATGATTTCAAAATCCGTAATAAAATTGGTATACATTTTAAAGTTCTTTGTTTTCTGGTCGATCATTTTTTTTAATAACGGATAATATTCAGCTTCTTTTTTAGCTACAACCATTATTTTTTCAAATTCCTGTTTTGGCATCAGTTTACTCATATTCCCAAAATTCCAGGCAGTTATGGCAAATCCAAAAATGTCTTCACGATAAAAATCTTTCGGAAATTCGTTTTGAAAAGGCTCAAGGAATTGTTCCATTAATTTTGAATAGGAAGTAGCATTGGTATTTGGAATTGCGTTTTTACCTGGAAACAAATCAATTACTTTATTTTTTTTAGCCATCATTTAGGTGGTTTTAATAGGTTTCAAATTAATATCATCCTAAACATTTTTTAGGTTGTTAAATTTATTGATTTTATTTTCAAAAACAATATTAAGATTTAATATTTTTAAAACAGGAACCGCTTTTACCGGCGCGAGCGTAACGCTTGTGCTGGCGGGGTTTTTAATTCTGAACTCAATTTTCTTGAAAGAATTGTACCTTATTTATTTTATACAGATTGAATTTTAGCAATTAATTAATTTCAAAGGCAACTTTGGTTTGTTACTTAGGTTAAAACTACAATAATTTATGACAAAAGGGTTTGCTTTTGTTATTTTTTTAAATAAATAAGCAGTGTGAATCAAATTCACACTGCTTATTTTCAATTTATTGCTGTGGACATTATTTTTTAATAAGCCATCGTCACAATTTTCTCCACATCGCTTGGCGTTACGTTTTGGCGTTCACCCAAACCTTTCCAGCCGCGTTCGGTAAAACGTTTTTTAATAATTTCGGCAGTTCCTTTGTAATCATCCGTGTATTCGGACAAGGCGGTTTTAATGCCCAAAGAATTAAAAAAGGTTCTTGTTTTTTCAATTCCTGCTTTGGCTTTTTCTTCTAAAGTTCCTTCGGTTACATTCCAAACACGCTCAGCGTATTGCGCCAATTTTTCCTTTTTATTTTCGAAATTATAGGTGTAATGGCTTGGCAATATAATCGCCAAAGTTCTTGCGTGGTCTATGCCAAACAAAGCGGTTAATTCGTGGCCCATCATATGCGTAGCCCAATCGGTTGGCACGCCTTTTTGAATCAATCCGTTTAATGCCATTGTGCAGCTCCACATAAAGTTTGCTGCGGCATTGTAATCGGCAGGATTTTTCATAATTTTTGGTGCCACCTCAATTAAAGTCTGCAAAATACTTTCTGCAAACCGATCTTGTAAAATCGCTGCTGTCGGATAGGTTAAATACTGTTCCATCACGTGGGTAAAAGCATCTGCCAACCCGTTTGCAATTTGTTTTTCAGGAATCGACTGCACCACTTGCGGGTCTAAAACCGAAAACACAGGAAACAATCCCGGTCCGCCCATCACCAATTTTTCTTTGGTTTCCCTGCGGGTAATCACCGCGCCCGAATTCATTTCAGAGCCTGTTGCCGGCAGGGTAAGCACGCTTCCAAAAGGCATTCCTTTTAAACTGCGTTCGCTATTTTTTAAAATATTCCAAGGATCTTCGCCCTCATAAACCGCGGCAACGGATAAAAATTTGGTGCCGTCAATTACCGAACCGCCGCCAACTGCCAATAAAAAAGTGATGTTTTCACTTTTGATCACTTTTAGCGCGTCCATTAAAACCGCATATTCCGGATTGGCGGGAATGCCGCCAAATTCCACTACGTTGAAATCTGCAAGAGCCGTTTTCACCTGGTCGTAAACACCATTATTTTTGATGCTTCCGCCGCCATAAAGCAGCAACACTTTTGCGTTTGCCGGAATTTCCTCTGGAAGTTTTGCTATTTGTCCCTTTCCAAACAGTATTTTGGTTGGATTTTGAAAATCGAAATTGTTCATAATGTTTATTTTTTTAATGATTTTTTTGTAAATATTGATTGCCTAAAATGCCCATTGTTGCGCAGTCTTAAATTTAAGGAATGATGGCGTTAATTTAATCTATAATTTTTTTGACTAAGTTCTAAAATAAACAATTTATGCGTATTCTATGATAAAAACAAAGTAAAAAATTAATTCAATCGAAATTTGCTTTTAACCGCAACGAGCGCAAAGAAAAAACGCAAAGT
>JACUUQ010000191.1 GCA_014859175.1 Lutibacter sp.
ATACCCAAGTAAAACCTATAAAAATTCCTGAACTTTAAATATTCCTTATTCTCTGGAAAAACATTTCCAAAAAGCGCTTTTATTTCTTTGAAAAATAACGGTTTTATGTTGATGATCCAACTGTCGGTATTATAAACTATTTTACGAAACTTACTGCGATACATCGTAAGCGGAAGACCCCAAACAATAAATAATATCAGCCAAATGTGTTTTGTAATATCCATTTAACTGTTACTTTTTAGGAAACCAAGGAAAAAACGCCGGTGTTTTTTCTACATAATCTTTGTATTGCGGCTTGGTGTTTTTCAAGGTTTTTTCCAGTAAAGAAACGCCTGACACTTTCACAATTAAGAGCGTCATCAATAAAGAGCTTAAAAGCGGCAAAGAACTTCCGGAAGCTACAGAAAACAAGCCGAAAGACCACCAAACAGTTGCGTCGCCAAAGTAATTTGGATGGCGCGTGTATTTCCAAAATCCGGTATTTAGTACTTTTCCCTTATTTTTTGGATCAGACTTAAATTTGGACAATTGAAAATCACCTCCGGCTTCAAAAGAAAATCCGATAATCCAAATGATGATGGCGGCATAATCAAAAAAGTTTAAATCACTTTTATCAGAGTAGAACTGGGCGCTTAACAAGGGCGACGAAATCAACCATAATAAAACACCTTGAAGCAAAAAAACCTGGAAAAAGCTAATCCACCAATAGCGATTTTCGCCATAGTCTTTTCTAAATTGCTGGTAACGAAAATCCTCGCCTTTTCCCAAATTACGCCAGCCCAAATAAAGAGAAAGTCGCAATCCCCAAATTGTCAATAATGATAAAACAATTAATTTTCTTAGTTCAAGTCCGTCTGTTTTATAAAAATAGAAGACGCCGGCAATCACAAAACCCAATCCCCAGAAAGGATCGACAATGCTTGCGTTTTTCAAAAATATGCTCACCAGCCAAAGCAATGCCATCGCAATTACAATGATCAATAATCCGGAAAAATAAATCTCTAAATAACCCATTATTTAAGTAGTTGGCTTTTAAATTATATGATTTATCATCAAAATAAACCCTTATTAAAATTTCTGCAAAAGTATAATATGTTTAACAAAATATGGTTATAATTAAACAAAACAATTATATATTTGCAAATAATTTTTCTTGTTAACATAAAAATAGTGAATAAATTATAAAAAAGAAAATAGCTTGGAATTAATTTACAGAAATGAGTTAATTTCTTTGTAAATTTAGATTATGAAAATATTACTTACCGGAACCACGGGTTACATAGGAAAAAGGCTGTTGCCAATTCTGCTTAAAGAAGGTCATGAAGTTATTTGTTGTGTGCGCGACAAGAAACGAACAGATTTAAGCAACTTCGATGGCGAAAATATAAAAATTATTGAGCTCGATTTTTTGGATGAAAAATCATTAGATATCATTCCCAAGGACATTGATGTAGCCTACTATTTAATTCATTCTATGTCGGTAAGCACCGATGATTTCGATACCTTAGAAGAAATTTCTGCCACCAATTTCAGAAACAGCATTCAAAAAACAAAGGTAAAACAGGTAATTTATTTAAGCGGCATTGTAAATGAAGCGCAATTGTCGAAACATTTAAGTTCCAGAAAAAATGTGGAAGAAATTCTTGGATCAGGAACTTACAATTTAACCACGTTGCGCGCCGGTATTATTGTGGGTTCCGGAAGTGCTTCTTTCGAAATTATGCGTGATTTGGTAGAAAAATTGCCCATAATGGTTACGCCAAAATGGTTGAACACAAAATCGCAGCCCATCGCCATTAGAAATGTGCTGGAATTTTTGAAAGGTGTCATGTTAAATGAATATACCTACAATAAAAGTTTTGATATTGGCGGACCGGAAATTTTCAGCTATAAAGAAATGTTATTGACTTTTGCCGAAGTTCGAAATCTGAAACGAACTATCATTACTTTGCCTATAATGACGCCAAAACTGTCTTCGTATTGGCTATATTTCGTGACATCAACTTCTTACAAACTGGCCATAAATTTGGTGGACAGTATGAAAGTTGAAGTGATTTGTAAAGAAAATGACTTGGCAGAGCGTCTTCAGATAAAATTAATACCTTATAAAGAAGCTGTTAAGCTTGCTTTTGACAAAATTGACCAGCAGGATGTTATTTCAAGTTGGATTGACGCGCAATCGAGCAATGTGCTTGCCAAAGGAATTTCCAATTTAATTGAAGTGCCCACTTTTGGTTGTTTTCAAGATAAACGTCAAAAAGCAGTCAGGAACGAGAAAGAAACGGTTGATAAAATTTGGGCAATTGGCGGTGAAAATGGCTGGTATTACGGAGACTTCTTGTGGGCAATGCGTGGATTTATGGACAAACTTTCCGGAGGTATCGGATTAAGAAGAGGAAGAAAAAGCCATACCAAACTTTCCGTGGGTGATGCACTCGACTTTTGGAGGGTTTTATATGCCGATAAAGAGAAAAAAAGATTGCTGCTTTACGCCGAAATGAAACTTCCGGGTGAAGCTTGGCTAGAGTTTAAAATAGAAAATAATATTCTTTACCAAACCGCAACATTCAGGCCTTTAGGACTTTGGGGTCGACTATATTGGTACGCGGTTTTGCCGTTTCACGGACTTATTTTTAAAGGAATGATCAATAAATTAACGGAATAAACTATGGGATTTTATCAATTTAAACAAACGCAAAAAATACAGGGAAACATAGATGATGTTTGGAATTTCATCTCGTCACCTGCCAATTTAAAGAAAATTACGCCAGAATATATGGGTTTCGACATCACTTCGGGCGATTTACCCGAAAAAATGTATGCAGGAATGATTATTTGCTACAAAGTAAGTCCGCTTTTCGGAATTAAAATGAACTGGCTCACAGAAATTACCCAGGTTAACGAAAAACGTTTTTTTATTGATGAACAACGCGTTGGTCCATATAAAATTTGGCACCACCAGCATCATATTGAACCCGTTGAAGGCGGTGTTTTAATGACGGATATTGTGACTTATCAGCCTCCTATGGCTTTCTTGGGATCCATAGCAAACACGCTGATTATCAGAAATAAACTGAATGAAATTTTTGATTACAGAAGAAATGTGCTCAATGATATTTTTGGAGAACTGAAATAATTTTACTGAAGCATTTTTATTGCCGCTTCGGCACAACGTTCGCCATCCATAGCCGCAGAAACAATACCGCCGGCATAACCTCCACCCTCTCCGCAAGGGAAAAGTCCGGCAATTTCAGGATGTTCCATATTTTCTTTTCTAGGAATATTTACGGGTGAAGATGTTCGGGATTCAACCCCAACTACATTCGCTTCTTCGGTATAAAAACCTTTCATTTTTTTCCCGAATTCCATAAATCCCGTTCTCAACCTTCCTCCTATTAATTTTGGCAATAAGGAATGCAAAGGCGCCGATTTTAATCCGGGCTGATAAGAAGTTACATTCAAACTTGAAGACAATTTACCTTCCACAAAATCGGTAAGTCTTTGTGCCGGAGCAGCCTGAGTTCTTCCGCCTGCCAAAAAAGCCAGTTTTTCCAAATCTTTTTGAAATTCCAATCCTTTCAAAACACCAAATTGTTCGTATTTGTATAAATCTTTATCGGCATTTATTTCAACCACAATGCCGGAATTGGCAAACTTGCTGTTGCGTCTGGAAGGCGACATACCGTTTACCACCACTTCCCCATTTGCTGTTGCGGCCGGCACTATAAATCCGCCCGGACACATACAAAATGAGTAAACACCTCTGTCATTTACCTGTTGTACAAGGCTATAAGCGGCAGGCGGCAACAATTCATTTCTTTCACCTTCGCAGTGGTATTGGATGGAATCAATAATTTGCTGCGGATGTTCAACCCGAACGCCCATGGCAAAAGATTTGGCTTTTAATAAAATGTTTTTTCGGTGCAATAAATAATAAATGTCACGCGCTGAATGTCCGGTCGCTAAAATTAGCGCCTCAACAGGCATTTCCGTATCGTTTTGTAATTTTATGGCCTGAATTTTATTGTTTTTGATGATAAAATCAACAACCCTGCTTTGAAAATGAATTTCACCGCCGTATTTCAACACGGTTTCCCTGATATTTTCCACAATTTTAGGCAATTTATTGGTGCCAATATGCGGATGTGCATCAACCAAAATTTCTTCGGTGGCGCCGTGAAAAACAAAATTTTCGAATACACGACGAACATCGCCTCGTTTTAAGCTTCTGGTATATAATTTTCCGTCGGAATACGTGCCAGCGCCACCTTCACCAAAACAGTAATTGGAATCTTCATCAACAATATGAAACTGGTTGATTGCCCTTAAATCGCGCCTTCTTTCCTGCACTTTTTTACCGCGCTCCAACACAACAGGTTTGTAACCCAATTCAATGCAACGCAAAGCGGCAAACATTCCGGCCGGACCAAAACCTATGATATGTATTTCTTTGGCAGATGAAACATCTTTAAAATCGAAGGAATATTCAGAAGATTCAGGTAATTGCTCGTGAATATAAACGGCAACTTTATAATTAAAAAAAATTTCAGACTTTCGGGCATCAATAGATTTTCGTAACACTTTTACGGCATTGATGTCTTTTTCAGCAATATTTAAAAAGCGAGCAGACTTTTTATTTAAAATACCTTCAAGTTTTTCATCTTGAATTGAAATCCGAAGCTGTATGTTTTTAATCATAAGTGCAAAAATACTCAAATTTCAAAGAAAAAGCTATTGCGATAAATTTGATTTTTAAGAGTTTGATTATAATTTTCAATTTTGTTTGTCCCGTTAGGGACTTTATCTTGGCAGAAAAATGTTTTTTCGAGAATAACATCTGTGCCGTAGGTACAGAATACAATCATTCAATTATAATTTACTGCCGGCAAAGTTTTACCAGTTTTTTTTATTTTTCCTGCCATAAATTAAAAACGGAGATTTCTGATTTAAAATATCAAGGGTGTTTTTGCATCTTTATTGTGTTAAAAAATCAGCTTTTTTTTCATAATTTTAACTTATCTTTATGTATAAAAGAGTATAATTGCATATGATAAACAAAATATTATATACGGTTTTATTTTTACTTTCGCTTCAGGGATTTTCCCAGGAAATTAAAAATAATGATACCATAAAGAAAGGTTTAATCTTAGTGACGCTAAGAGGACAAGTAATTGACAATACCAGCAAATTACCTTTATCAGGCGCACATTTATTTAACC
>JACUUQ010000192.1 GCA_014859175.1 Lutibacter sp.
GTTGTTACCGATGATTTGGTGGAAGCCCTGAAAACCAAAAAAATATTGGGCGCTTGTTTAGATGTGTTGGAATATGAAAAATTATCCTTCGAAAATTTATTTGAAAACGATGCTTTCCCCGAAGCTTTTGACTATTTAATCCACGCCGAAAATGTTTTGCTTTCACCTCACATTGCTGGCTGGACGGTTGAATCTCACCTTAAATTGGCGCAAACGATTGTTGATAAAGTGGACGCGTTGTTTTTTTCAAAAGAAACGGTTCAAACGGAAAGTGGGTTTAAAAGGGTTACCGGCATTGGCGGACTTTTCTTTAAATCGGAAGATCCTGCCAAACTGAAAGAATGGTACAAAAATTACCTCGATTTTAATGTTGATGATTGGGGTTCAACTTTTTGGTGGAAAGACAACAACGGAAAACCGGCGTGTACGCAATGGAGTCCGTTTAAAAGTGACACCGATTATTTTTCCCCTTCAACAAAAGATTTTATGTTTAATTACAGGGTTGAAAATTTAAGTCTGCTTTTAAATAAATTAAAACAAGAAGGCGTTCCTGTAATTGGAGAAATTGAAGAATTTGACTACGGAAAATTTGGCTGGATTTTAGATCCGGAAGGAAATAAAATTGAACTTTGGGAACCAAAAGACGTTGCTTTTTTATCCTAAAAATAGCGTAATTTTAATTTAGGGAGCTGCGTATTCTATGATAAAAACAAAGTAAAAAATTAATTCAATCGAAATTTGCATTTAACCGCAACGAGCGCAAAGAAAAAACGCAAAGTTCGCAATTTTAAGGTAAACTTTTGATCACTCCAGTTGAAAAATCGTCTCCCGATAGATTGGGAGGTAATTCAATTTGCGTTAGGGATAGCAGCGATATCCTTTTTTGAAATGAAATGGAAAAAAAGATTTAGCGAATAGCCCGACCCTTGCGGTAACGCCTTCCGAAAGGGCAGGCAGGCACAAAATAGATAGCTATAAATTTATAACTTATTAAAATTTAACTATTTATAAAAAACATAACTATGGAAGTACTAGATGACAACGGGAATGTAATCCCAAAAAGAAGGCAGGAAAGCAAAAGAGTTTTGGCTGGTGTACTGGGAATTTTATTGGGCGTTTTCGGCATTCATAAATTTGTGCTCGGCTACACAAATGAGGACATCATTTTATTGGCAATTACGTTGGTAACCTGCGGAATTGGCGGTGCAATAACCAGTATTATTGGGTTGGTTGAAGGTATTGTTTACCTTACAAAATCTGATGAAGAATTTGTTTACATATACCAAACCAACAAAAAAGCGTGGTTCTAAAATTATTGGGATTCTAAAGAAGTTTCCTGTTCTTTATTTTCATTTTCAAGTGATTTTTCCAGTTCGGCCTGCAGTTCTTCCATAACCGGTTTTACAGTGCTTTCAGGGATATCAGAAATCCTTATGTACATTAAACCGTCAATGGCATTGTTAAACTTTGGGTCAACATTAAATGCCACCAATCTGGCATTTTGCTTCACATATTTTTTAATTAATACGGGAATTCGCAAAGAACCTGGTTCAATTTCATCAATTAACTTGTCAAATTTGTTCATATCGGCTTGTGTGGCGTCAAAAACAAAATCTTTGTCGGCGTCTTTTAATTTAACTTTATATTCCTTTTTTGGATGGATATACTGAGCAACATACGGATCATAATAATGTGATTTCATAAACTCAATCATCAACGATTTTGAGAAATTTGAAAACTTATTGCTGATGCTTACGCCGCCAATTAAATATTTATATTCCGGATATCTTAGGGTAATATGAACAATTCCTTTCCAAAGCAAAAACAAAGGCATCGGTTTTTGTTGGTATTCTTTAATTACAAATGCACGGCCCATTTCGATGGAATTTTCCATCATTGGGTACAATTCAGGTTCAAATTTGAACAAAGTGTGCACATAAAATCCTTCAATGCCATGCTTTTTATAAATATTTTTTCCCAAGCCCATTCGGTAAGCGCCCGCAACTTTATTGGCTTCATTGTCCCACAAAAACAGATGGTGATAATATCCGTCAAAAGCATCTAAATCTATCGATTCATTGGTGCCCTCGCCCACTTCCCTAAAAGTAATTTCACGCAAGCGCCCAATTTCAAAAGTGATGTTCGGAATTTGTTTGCTCAAGGCAAAAAACACTTCATAATTTTTGCTTTTAAGCAAACGGCCTTCGCTATTTCTTAGTGCTTCAACCTCCAAAATCATTTTGTCAACATTTTTTTGGCTCACAATTTTTTTTGGAGGCTTTGTTATTTTTAAGGAAGGCGCCTTTAATTTTATGGGATCTTTCTCAAAAGGGTTTGCCAGCATATATGTTTTTTTACGAATGAAATCGCAAAAATCTTGAGTATTATCATAACCTTCTTGGTCTTTTACCGATATCGGATTTCCAATCCTGACTTTAATTACGCGGCCTTTTTGCGACAATACTTCTGAAGGCAATTTGGCGGTGCGCAATTTTGAATTAAGTTTAGACAAAAAATAAAAAAATCGGCTGTTTCTGGCGTGAAAATAAATGGGAATTACTGGTACTTGTGCTTTCTGGATCAATTTAATGGCGCTTTCCTCCCAAGGTTTATCAACAATTAATCTTCCGTCTTTGTAGGTTGAAACTTCGCCTGCGGGAAAAACCCCTAAGGGATTACCATCTTTTAAATGTTCCAAGGCGTTTTTTAAACCTGTGATGCTTGATTTTTTGTCCTTTCGGTCCTCAAACGGATTTACAGGCATAATAAAAGGCTTCATCGGCTCAATTCGCTGCAGCAAGAAATTTGCGATAATTTTATAATCGGGGCGGTTTTCAATCAATAATTTTAACAATAAAATACCGTCGATGCCTCCCAGCGGATGGTTGGAAACGGTAATAAAAGCCCCAGTTTTTGGGATTCGTCTTAAATCTTCTTCAGGAATTTCAAAATTAATTTGCAAATCGTTCAGCAGTGCCGTAAAAAATTCCAAATCTTTTAAATCCTTGTGTTTGTTGTAAATTTTGTTGATGGTGGAAATACGTAGAATTTTCATTAAAGTCCAGCCAAAAAAGGTGCCTATAAATCCGTACTTATCTAAGTTTATTACTTTTGCAACTTCTTTAGCCGTTACTAAACTCATTCTATTATCATATTAGGGAATTGCAAAAATACGGAAAAAAAATCATCAAATGAGGTATATAGTTGGCTGCTGCAGAAATGCTCTCGGCAATAACTAAATAAAAATCATTTACTTTATTGGCCTTAAGCCGTTCAACTTATTTTATCACCAGCTGCACAGTTCCTTTTGTAGCCTGTTTTAAAAGCACTTCGCCTTTTTGTTCAATTTCATCAATGGCTTTTTCGTTTGAATGCCTTATGGTGTACAATGAAACATTTTCTGTAAAAGACACTTTATATTTCGATTTCAATTGGGCTAAAAAATGCTGAAAATTATTAAATTTATCTTCAATGCACACCGAAAAACTGATGGCAGAATTCTGGATTAAATTCACTTTTAGTTTGTTGTTGTGTAAAATGCTGAAAATGTCGCTGAGGTTAGATTCCACCATAAAAGAAAAATCCAAAGCCGAAATTGACACCAAAATTTGATTTTGTTTCAAAATAAAACAAGGAACTTCGGGAATTAAATCATTTCCTTTTCCAACGGTTGTGCCTGTTAAATCCAAGTTTAAAAAGGAACGAACACACAAAGGAATATGCTTATTTTCAAGCGGTTTCAACGTTTTTGGATGAATGACAGAAGCGCCATAAAATGCCATTTCGATGGCTTCGCTGTAGGAGATTTGATGCAGCAATTGTGCATTTTCAAAATAACGCGGGTCGGCATTTAGCACGCCGTCAACATCTTTCCAAATGGTCAGGCTTTTGGCATTTAGGCAATGCGCAAATATGGCTGCCGTATAATCGGAGCCTTCGCGGCCCAACGTTGTGGTGTTTCCCTGCGCATCTTCGCCCAAAAATCCTTGTGTAATGTATAATTTATTTGGGTTTAAGGTGGCGATATTTTGCGAAGTAATCTTCCATTTTACAGAAGCATCCCTGTAACTTTCATCGGTTATTAGGTATTTGCGCACATCAAACCATTGGTTTTCAATGCCAATATCATTCAAATAAGCGCTTACAATTTTGGTGGAAAGCAATTCGCCATACCCAACAATTTGGTCGTAAATAAAGTTATAGTCTGATGAAGTATTGGTTGCCAAAAACTTGTTTAGTTCTTCAAAAAGTGTTTCAACTTCACCAAAAGCACGATTGGATTTATTTTTGAACAACGCATTTACGATTGTTGCATGATAATCATTTACGAATTGGATATGTTGCTGTAGATCATCGGTTTTATAATGATAAGAATTGACAATTTTTTCAAAAGCGTTGGTCATTTTTCCCATGGCAGAAATGACAATGAGCGTATTTTTAAAACCTTCGTTTCTTAAAACGCGCATCACATTTTTTATGCTCTCGGCATCTTTTACTGAGGCGCCTCCAAACTTGTAAATTTTCATAAAGTTTCCAAATAATTTTTTATGGCAAGTTCATCCATTTGAACCGTTTTCCAATCATCCAAAATATAAGCTCCGGTTTTTTTATAAAATTCTATGGCAGGCGTATTCCAGTCCAGCACCACCCATTCCATTCTTTTCACGCCCAAATTATGACCGTATTCAATCACTTTTTTGTATAGGGCGCTGCCAATATTCAGCCCTCTTTTGTTTTTTTTGACGATTAGATCCTCCAAATGAATGGTTGGTCCTTTCCAGGTGGAATATCTTGGATAAAACAAGGCCATTCCAACAATTTCTTCATCAACTTCAGCAACAAAAGTTTTAAACAAGGGGGAATTTCCAAATCCGTCTTTTTCTAAATCAGTTACCGAAATTACTACGGCATCAGCCTCTTTTTCAAAATGTGCCAACTCTTTTATCAATGCTAAAACCGACGGCATGTCTTCTATTTTTCCTTCTCGAATGCTAAAATTCATCTGTTTATTTTTTATTTTTTTATTGGTACAGCTGCTGCCTGCCATTTATCATTTCTGTGTGTATCAAAATTTGTTATGGCTCGTTTCATCTGTTTAAACTTTATTTTTTAGCGGTAACAGCTGCTGTTCGCCATTAATCATTTCTGTGTGTATCAAAATTTGTTATGGCTCGTTTCATCTGTCTTTTTTATTTTAAATGGT
>JACUUQ010000193.1 GCA_014859175.1 Lutibacter sp.
TCTAAAGTGATTAATGATAATTTTGGAATTATAGAAGGGTTAATGACGACTATTCACGCAACAACAGCTACACAATTAACTGTTGATGGTCCATCCAGAAAAGACTGGAGAGGTGGAAGAAGCGCTTTAATCAATATCATTCCTTCATCAACGGGAGCAGCTAAAGCTGTAGGAAAAGTAATCCCTGAATTGAACGGAAAACTAACAGGAATGGCTTTTAGAGTGCCAACCGCAGACGTGTCAGTGGTTGATTTAACAGTAAGAACTGAAAAATCAGCAACGATGGAAGAAGTGAAAGCTGCTTTAAAATCTGCATCTGAAAACGAATTAAAAGGTATTTTGGGATATACTGATGAAGCGGTAGTTTCACAAGATTTTGTGTCTGAACCAAGAACAAGCGTTTTTGATGCTGAAGCAAGTATTGCTTTGAACGATAATTTCTTTAAATTAGTGGCTTGGTATGACAATGAATTTGGTTACTCAACAAAACTGGTTGATTTGGCTGAATATATTCATTCCGTTAAATAAGTAATATCAAGTTTTAAAAAATAGAAAATGATTCTAATAGCAGATGGAGGTTCAACAAAGGTTGACTGGATTTTACTCGATAAATCTGGAAATCAGATATTTAAGACAAGAAGCGAAGGTTTAAATCCAGAGATATTGTCTGCTGATTTATTGAAATCCAGGATTAAGGCCAATGAAGATATCACCAGTCACAAAGACAAAGTGACTGAGGTTTATTTTTACGGCGCCGGGTGTGGAACAGAGCGTTTAACATCGCTTTTGAAATCTATATTTGAATCATTTTTTAAAAATGCTGAAATTGTTGTTAAAGAAGACACATTTGCCGCTGTTTATGCAGTAACCACAAAACCCGGAATTGTTTGTATTTTGGGAACCGGATCAAACAGTTGTTATTTTGACGGAAAAAATGTGGATGTCAGGGTTCCTTCATTGGGCTATATTTTGATGGATGAAGCCAGCGGCAATTATTTCGGCAAAAAATTAATACGGGATTATTATTACCATAAAATGCCAAAAACGATTGCAAAATTATTTGAAGCGCAATTTGATTTGGATGCCGATGTCATCAAAAGAAATATTTATAAAGAAGAAAATCCGAATGCTTATTTGGCTCATTTTGCCGAATTCATTTTTAAAAACGACCGCACGCCTTATTTTAATAAAGTGCTGCAAAAGGGCATCAAGGAATTTTTTGTCAACAGAATATTGCCTTATCAGGAATCTGCGCATGTCCCTATTCATTTTGTAGGTTCAATAGCCTTCTTTTCCCAAGATATTATCAATGATGTCGCAAGATATTATATGGTTGACATCGGTAAAATTATCAGAAGGCCAATTGATGGTTTAATTGAATATCACAGAGAAAAAATAAAATTAGAGAAGGTCTAACAATCTTTCTAAAGCCATACCACGAGACCCTTTAATAAGGATCGTGGCATTATTAATATTTGAATAATTAGTTGAATTTTTGAAAGATTCATAGCTTTCAGAAACAAAAGCATTTTTTGCATTAGTTGCAGAAAATGCTTTTCCTATTAAGAAAACTTTTGAAAAATGATAGGAAGTGACCAAATTGGCTATTTTTTCATGCTCTGTTTTGCTGTCTTTTCCCAATTCAAACATATCGCCTAAGAAAACCACTTTATTTTCATCCTTTAATTGGGCGAAATTTTCAAGCGCTGCCTGCATACTGCTCGGATTTGCATTATAGGCATCCAATATTATTTTATTGCTGCCTTTTTGAATGAGTTGCGAACGGTTATTTGCCGGGATATAGTTTTCAATGGCATTTTTAATGTCGGTTTCAGAAACATTAAAATGATTTCCAACGGCAACAGCAACAGCAATGTTGTTGTAGTTGTATTTCCCTATGAGCTTACTTTCAATAATTACATTTTTAAATTGCACTTTTACAAACGGATTGGCTTCCATAAATTTAACCACCATGTTGCTAAATTCAACAGCATTTATGCCGTTCGATTGTTTTAACTGAAGTTCATCATCAGTATTAATAAAAACAGTTCCGTTGTTCAACCTCAAAAAATCGTACAATTCCGATTTGGCTTTCACAACGCCTTCAACACTTCCAAATCCTTCCAAATGCGCTTTTCCAAAATTGGTGATTAGGCCATAAGTTGGTTCAGCAATTTTGCATAAAAATTCAATTTCCTTTAAATGGTTTGCGCCCATTTCAACAATGCCAATTTCTGTTTTTGGTGTCATTGATAACAAGGTAAGCGGCACGCCAATATGATTGTTTAAATTGCCCGCGGTGGCCATTGTTGCATATTTTTTGGACAAAACAGCGTTAATCAGTTCTTTTGTGGTGGTTTTTCCGTTGCTTCCCGTTAACGAAATAATGGGAATGGCAAGTTGTTTCCTGTGAAAATTCGCCAGCTTTTGAAGCGTTTCCAAAACATTTTCCACCAAGATTGTTTTGGCATCAGCCTTGTATTTTTCTTCATCAATAACAGCATAATTTGCGCCACTTTTTAGCGATTTTTCAGCAAACTCATTGCCGTTGAAATTATCGCCTTTCAGGGCAAAAAAAATGGCTCCTTTTCTTATTTTACGCGTATCGGTATCCACTAAATAAGTTTGTGTATATAATTGGTACAATTCTGTAATATTCATAATTTAAATATAAAAAAGCCTCACTGAAATTTCAATGAGGCTTGGGTTTATTTTTAAAATGGTTTTAATACCTAATTTTTGTTGTTGTTGGTTTTCTTCTTTTATAGGTCATAGGCCCAATTCTGTCGGCAGCGCATCTAAAACCAATATAGTTGGTTGCCATATATTCAGGCAAATACCTGCGTTGTGAAGGATCTAACCAATATTCCATATCTTTCCATGAACCGCCTTTGTAAACACGGGATATATCGCTTATTAAAGTAGTTCTTTTGTCAACGTCATATTCTTGCATCAACAAACCGCTTTCACCAATAACTCTTGGTTTTACGGGTGAATTGTACATACGCGGCTTGGTTTCCAATTCATCTTCATTTTTACTGTACATTTTTGTCGAGGCCAAATCACCGTCTTTTGTGTCAACATTATATGCTTTTTCATAATTATTTCTCATATAAGCATCGCGTTTTGTGATTGGTTGGTATTTAACGCTTCCCGGCAATTCTTTTGGTATTATCCGCCCATTGTCTAAGGTGTCGTATTGTACGGATAAGTCATTTGCTATAACAACGTTTCCTTCAGCGTCAATCATTTTTTTTGTAAAAATATTTCCCCTGAAATAATTGAAGTCGTTTGCTTCACTGTCAATAATTGGTCGGTAAACATCCGCCACCCATTCCGCAACGTTGCCCGACATATCGTACAAACCAAAAGCGTTTGGCTCATAAGATTTCACTTGAATCGTAATGTCGGCGCCATCATTGCTCCAACCTGGAACACCGCTGTAATCTCCTTTTCCTTGTTTAAAGTTGGCCAGTTGGTCGCCTTTATATTTTTTTGATTTGTTACGGGTATATTTGCCTTTCCAGGCATATTTTTTTCTTCCTCGCGTATTGTTGTATTCACGGTTTTCAACAACAGCTTTTGCGGCAAATTCCCATTCGGCTTCGGTTGGAAGCCTAAATTTAGAGCTTAGTATTCCGTCAGAAACTTTAACTTGTCTGCCCGTAAAAGAGCCTCTTGAAGGTTTTGGATCTCCTTTTTTAAGTTGTTTATTGGTTGGCAATCCTTTTTTGTAGATAGACGAATCTCCATCAAAAAGAGTGTATGGGTTTGTAAGGTAGGTGTCCGTATTAAAATTATTTTGTCCTTTAACCTCTAATGAATCTAATCTGAAAAGTGGCTTTAGAATGCCCTTATCCATTAATATTTTTTCATTAACCCTGTCAGTTCTCCATTTACAATATTGTGTGGCTTGAATCCAGCTAACACCAATTACCGGATAATCTGCATAACCCGGGTGTCTTAAATAATTTTCAGTCAATTGTTCATTATAGCCTAAAACATCACGCCAAACTAACGTGTCAGGAACTGCAGATGCATAAATATGTTCGTAGTTTGGGTCGCTTGGTGGAAAAACTCTTTCCATCCAATCTAAGTAAAAAATATATTCGGAGTTTGTTACCTCTGTTTCGTCCATATAAAATGACCGAACTTGCTGCTGAACCGGTGTTGTATTCCAGTCAAACAGCACGTCATCTTGCACGTGTCCCATGGTAAAAGAACCGCCTTCAATCAAAACCATCCCAGGAGGAGCTTCCTGGCCTTTATATTTTTTGTCTCCCGCAAAACCGCCTGCTTTCTTGTCTTTTGAACTCCAACCGGTAAGAGATACGTTATTTCTTGGATTTCTGTTATGGCAACTCACAAAGAAAACAACAGTAATAGTTAATAAGATTAACTTAGAAATGTTATTTAGATTTTTCAAGTTCATTTCAAATTGGTTAGGGTTAAATTTTTCCCGCAATTTACATTAAATTAATTTTTTTGCAAGAAATAATTTTAATTAATATTTGCTACGCTTTTACTAACGGCAGTTTTCAATCTTTAGTATGCAAAATGTTGTAATATATTTCAATAATACAGCTATTTTTTTAATGAAGTGCTTTATCCAGCGTAATTTTTTCCATATTTGTTTGGGGCAAAATTGCTATATTTTATGTGAAATTAACTTTTTTGTGAAGCTTATTAATTGATTAACCAACAGAAACACGCCTAAATAAATAACTTAAAAAGTTTTGCAGGCGAAAAAGCCAGAATTATTTCGCTAATTAATGTAATATCAATCGCTTATAAAATTGTAAAACATCGTTAAATATTTAGTTTCCGCCTTGAGGGTTTATTTGAAGAAATAGGCGTTCAATTTAGACCGTTTTAAAAGTATGTGAAGCCACAATAATATGATGAAATTAACGTTTTTTCTTTGAAGTTATCAGTTTTTTTGATTTGATAATTCAAATATTTGTGGCTATGCCAAAAAAGTGTTTAAATTTTAAACTGTATATCTAAGCAATTATTTTTAAAAAGATGAAACGAGCATAACAAATTTTGATACACACAGAAATGATTAATGGCGAAGCATCTGTACCAATAAAAAATAAAATTTAAACAGATGAAACGAGCCATAACAAATTTTGATACACACA
>JACUUQ010000013.1 GCA_014859175.1 Lutibacter sp.
AGCCATTTTAAAAAATTTGGATAATCGTTTGGAGAAACTACTTTTGGATGATGTCCCTTTTTTTTCAAATAATGGTACATCGCCAAACAAGCGCCAATAGCATCGCCATCGGGATTTTTATGAGGCACTATAACCACATTTTGAGGTGCAGAAAACAACTCCTTTATTTCTTTAATATCAGTTTTATTCATAAGCGTGCAAATATACAAAAATATAGCATATTTTTTTCAACAACAATTGTACATTTGTTGAAATTGCGTTTAAACAGATTTAAATAACGCGCATATCTAATTTTGGCTTTAAACACATGCTCAAATATGTGTAAAACAAATGATTAAATATTTAATAAAAATATAAGTTTGATGACACCTTTTAATATTGGCATTCGAAAAATGAACTATTTCAAACCGCTCTTAATTCTATTTTTTCTTATTTCATCATGCAAATCGAATGAGAATCCAAAAAATAATCCGCACGCTTTAAAGGAAATCAAGACCGATTTTGTGATTGCTTTTGGGTCATGCAACAACCAGACTTTGGCCAATCCGCTGTGGACAGCAATTGAAAAAAACAAGCCAAATGTTTGGATTTGGGGCGGTGATGTCATTTATACCGATACTTACGATATGGCGTATATGGCCGAAAATTACCAAAAACAAAAAAACAATGCTGATTATGCGGCTTTTGCTAAAAAAGTGGAAGTGCTTGGCACTTGGGACGATCACGATTATGGATTAAACGATGGTGGCGTTGAATATTCCAAAAAAGAAGAAGCGCAACAATTGTTTTTGGATTTTTTGGATGTTTCCAAAAATGATGCCCGAAGAAAACAGGAAGGCGTATATTTTGCCAAAGATTATAGCGTGAACAACAAAATAATTAAAATTATTCTGCTGGATACCCGCTATTTCAGAACGGCTTTAACTGCCGATAATGAAACCAAAAAACGTTTCAAACCAAATGTATATAGCGAAGGAACTATGTTAGGAGAAATGCAATGGGAATGGCTTAAAACCGAACTTAAAAACTCAAAAGCATCCTACAACATCCTTGTGAGCAGCATTCAGTTTTTAGCTGGCGAACACGGATTTGAAACTTGGGCAAATATGCCGCACGAAGTTGATAAATTGGAAAACCTCATTAAATCAAGCGGTGCAAAAAATGCCATCATACTTTCCGGAGACCGGCACATTTCTGAAATTTCAAAAAAGGAAATTGACAGTTTGACTTATCCGCTGATCGATTTTACTTCGAGCGGTCTTACGCATTCCTACAGCGATTTTAAAGGCGAACCGAACAAATACCGAATTGGAAATGTGGTTTCAAAAAAGAGTTTTGGGATTTTAAATTTCAATTTTAAAACCAATGCCGTCACGATGGAAATTAAGGGAGAAAACAATGTGATTTATGAAACCTACACGCAAAATTATCAGTAATTTGGCTATTTTATTCAGAAAATAGTATCTTTGCGTCGATTATATAAAAATAAAGACAATTAAAAATGGCAACAAACAGAACGTTTACCATGTTGAAACCTGATTCCGTAAAAAATGGATATATTGGGGCAATATTGGAAAAAATTAATGCTGCAGGATTTAGGATTGCAGCCATGAAAATGACTCAAATGACCGTAGCCGATGCGCAAGCATTTTATGCAGTTCACAGCGAACGTCCATTTTTTGGAGAATTGGTTGAATTTATGTCGAGCGGACCAATTGTAGCCGCTATTTTAGAAAAAAACAACGCTGTTGAAGATTTTCGCGTATTGATTGGCGCCACAAACCCTGCCGATGCCGCTGAAGGCACTATCCGTAAATTATACGCTACTTCTATGGGAGAAAATGCGGTTCACGGTTCAGACAGCGATGAAAACGCAGCTATTGAAGGCGCTTTTCATTTTGCCGGAAGAGAAATGTTTTAATATAGAATTTGGTATTAAGTATTGAAACTTTTAATATTTAATATTTAACTTTTAATATCAAAAAAAATCCATTGTTTTTTTCAATGGATTTTTTTTATCAGCTCAACATAATTTTTGAAATCAGGTTTTCGCCCAGTTCATCATTCATCATTTTGATGATTTTTTCTTTTCCGTAACTCAATTCTTCACGCAACACGGAAGATTTCAGTTTCACCACCAATGTTTTTCCGTTTAATTCCACTTTGCTGGTATAGGAAACTACACCATTTCCCATCAATTTTGCCCAGGCTTCTTCTACGGAAATCTGGTTCATTCCTTTGGTCAGTTTATTTTCCTTGATTACATCTTTCATCAAAGCTGAAATTGACTGAAATTCATTGAAACGTTTCGCCATTATAGTTGAAATATTTTATAAGGTTGATTTGTTTTTTTTACAACGTCTTCTGTGCGCTGTTTGTGCGTATCGCTGATAAATAGCTGTCCGAACTCATCATTGTTCACCAATTTAATCAATTGCTCCACACGTAAATCATCCAGTTTATCAAAAATATCATCCAGCAATAAAATTGGTTTTATGTTGGACTGCGATTTTATAAAATCGAACTGCGCCAGTTTTAATGCAATTAAATAGGATTTTTGCTGTCCTTGCGACCCGAATTTTTTAATTGGATAACCGTCAATTTCAAAGGCCAAATCATCTTTGTGAATTCCTGCGCTTGTGTACTGAAGCACGCGGTCACGTTCCATATTTTGCGCAAACAATTCCATAAAACTGCCTTCGTCCAATTGCGTTTTATAAACCAAATTCACTTGTTCTTTGCTTGAGGAAATTGCAGCATAACGCTCCCTTAAAATTGGGATAAAGGCTTCCAGAAATTCAGTTCTCTTTTTAAAAATGATTGTTCCGTACGATTCCAGTTGCTCGTTGTACACTTTTAAATTTAGGGCATCAAAAGTGCGGTTTGCCGCAAAATATTTCAACAATGAATTGCGTTGCGTAAGAACTTTATTGTATTTGATAACGGATTGCAAATACAACTTATCCGATTGCGAAATCACATTGTCCATAAATTTGCGACGCGTATCGCTTCCTTCAACAATTAAATCGCTGTCTCCCGGCGAAATAATCACCAACGGCAAATAGCCAATATGCTCCGAAAATTTTTCATATGCCTTGCCATTTCGCTTCACCACTTTTTTATTTCCCCGTTTTAAACTGCAAACAACACTTTCACTTTTATCGTTAATTTGATAGGCACCTTCAATCATAAAGAATTCTTCAGAATGCTTAATATTTTGTGTCGCCGCCGGATTGAAGTAACTTTTTGCAAAAGACAGGTAATAAATGGCATCTAAAACAGTTGTTTTCCCAACACCGTTATTCCCCACAAAACAATTAATTTTCTCCTGAAAATCAAAGGTTTGAGTAGCGAAATTTTTGAAATTTACCAGTGTTATTTTTTGTAAATGCATCTATTTTTATTGAAAGTGGAAAATTATTGAAAATAAATGAAAATTTAGGCACAATTGCATTTTTACTTTCCAATTAAAAATTCTATTTTTGCGCCTACAAATTTCTAAGAAATGGCAACATACAAAAAGACAGGAAGTAAAGTTAAAGATGCTCAAAAAAATATTGAAGACAATTCAACTACGGCTGAAGTTTTTAACACTTTAGACTCAACTGCTTCAAAATCGGAGCAATTCATTCAAAAAAATCAAAACATCATTTTTATTGTTTTAGGCGTTGTTGTCGCTTCAATTTTAGGTTATTTGGCTTATCAAAAATACGTGAAAGCACCTAAAGAAAAAGAGGCTGCAAATGAATTGGCTTTTCCTAAAGCTTATTTCGAAAATGCCATTAACAATACTGTTGCGGCAGATTCATTATTTACATTAGCGCTAAAAGGAGCCGACGGAAAATACGGTTTTGTTGATATTGCTGATGAATACAGTGGCACAAAAGCAGGAAATTTAGCCAACTATTACGCTGGAATTTCTTATTTAAGATTAAAACAATATAAAGAAGCCATCGACTATTTAGAAGATTTTTCTTCAAAAGATGAATTGTTGGGTCCAATTGCAAAAGGAGCTATTGGTGATGCTTTTGCCGATATCAATCAGCCGCAAGACGCTTTTGACTATTACTTGAAAGCCGCCAACTTAAAAGACAATAATTTTTCAACGCCGTTATTTCTTTTCAAAGCAGGAAACACAGCTATGGAATTGGAAAAATATTCGAAAGCCCAAGAATTGTTTGAAAAAATCAAAAATGATTATCCAAATGCTACCGAGGCGCAAAATATTGACATTTATATCAATAAAGCGGCTTTTGCATCAAAAAAATAAGGTAAATGGCTACAACTAATTTATCTGATTACGATAAAACAGCAATCCCAAACGCTAAGGACTTTCGGTTTGGGATTGTTGTTTCTGAATGGAATCCTGATATTACAGAAAATTTATATTTGGGCGCTGAACAAGCCTTGCTGGAAAACGGAACGCTGAAAGAAAACATCATTCGCTATAATGTTCCCGGAAGTTTCGAGCTTGTTTTTGGTTGCAAACATATGATCAAAACCGAAGAAGTAAATGCCGTAATTGCCATTGGAAATGTAATTCAGGGAGAGACAAAGCATTTTAATTTTGTTTGTGAAGGCGTTACGCAAGGCATTAAAGATTTGAATATCAAATACAATGTTCCTGTAATTTTTTGTTTGCTGACCGACAATAACAAACAGCAATCAATCGACCGCTCTGGCGGAAAATATGGCAACAAAGGCGTGGAATGTGCCATTGCAGCCATAAAAATGGCCGCATTAACAGCGTTTTAACACGCTAATTATCCACAAAACTTGACCACAACTTTTTAATTCAGTAATTTTGGTTTTTACTGATTAATTCAATTTTATGTTTGGTAAATTATTTAAGCCACAATCGCATTATGTTTTTAACTATAAGCCTCGTTATTATGATGAGCGCAAGGAACGTTTGCGGAATTTAGAAAAGAAATATCACAATCCCGACGGAAGCGATGCCGAATTTGCTAAAATTAGTCTGACAAAAAATAATTTAAGAAACGATTGGGTAAAAAATAAAAGAAGTGCAACAGACCGGTCCACAAATTTAAGATTGGCCATAATTATCGCTATTTTAGTCGGCATTGCCGCCTATATTTTAGGATTACATACCTTATTTTAATGCCTGATATCATACAGTTATTACCCGATCACGTTGCAAATCAAATTGCGGCCGGTGAAGTGGTCCAAAGACCCTCATCTGTTGTAAAAGAGTTGATGGAAAACGCCATTGATGCAGAAGCCACCATCATAAAACTGATTGTTAGGGAAGCCGGAAAAACGCTTATCCAGGTGATAGACAACGGCAAAGGCATGAGCCAAACCGACGCACGACTGAGTTTTGAGCGCCATGCAACATCTAAAATAAAAAAAGCTGAAGATTTATTCAATTTACACACAAAAGGATTTCGTGGCGAAGCCTTGGCTTCCATCGCCGCCATTGCACATGTGGAATTGCGGACGAGACAGGAAAGCCAGCAGTTGGGTTCCTGTTTAAAAATTGAGGGAAGCACATTGATTTCCCAAGAAAACATCTCAACGCCCACAGGAACTTCCGTTGCCGTTAAAAATTTGTTTTACAACATTCCTGCCCGAAGAAATTTTTTAAAATCGAACACCATTGAAACGCGTCATATCGTAAATGAATTTCAGCGCGTGGCCCTGGCGCATCCCAACATTGCATTTTCATTTTACCACAATGAAAATGAAGTTTACAACTTATCCACAGGAAACTTACGCCAACGTATTGTGGCCATTTTGGGCAAAAAAACAAATGAAAAATTGGTGCCGATTCACGAAATTACCGATTTGGTTGAAATTAAAGGTTTTGTCACCAAACCCGAATTTGCCAAAAGAAAAAGAGACGAGCAATTCTTTTTTGTGAACGACCGTTTTATAAAAAATGCCTATTTAAACCACGCCGTTTCTAGCGCTTTTGAAAATTTATTGTCGGGTGGCCATTATCCAACCTACTTTTTATATTTAACCGTGCCAACCAACAGCATCGACATCAATATTCATCCCACCAAAACGGAAATTAAATTTGATGACGAGAAAACGCTGTATGCCATTTTGCGCTCTGCAGTAAAACATAGTTTGGGACAATACAATGTTGGACCAATCCTTGATTTTGACCGCGATGCAACGCTTGACACGCCGTACAATTTAAAAGATAAAAATTTGCCAAATCCCAGGGTAACGGTAAATCACGATTTTAATCCGTTTAAACCTGAAGAACAAAAATCCATTCAATTTCCATATCATAGAGAAAAAAACAGGGAATGGGAAAGTTTGTATAACGGACTTGACAGCGCCAACATCGATTTTAAATCGGAAACTGCTGATTCCGAATTCTTTTCAGAAGAAAAATCGAACAGCAAAACCTATCAGGTTCATAAAAAATACATTGTCAGCAGCATTAAATCGGGGATTGTTTACATCAATCAGCAATTGGCGCACCAACGAATTTTATATGAAGAATTTTTGGGAAACATCACCGTTAAAGATGCCATGAGCCAACAGTTGCTGTTTCCTTTGGAATTGTCGTTCAACACAACTGATATCACCTTAATCAAAGAAATAAAAGACGAATTGGAAAGCATCGGATTTTTGTTTGGCGAAATATCAAACGATACCATAATGGTTATGGGAATGCCGGTGAATATTATTGAAAGCCAAATAAACGGCATTATTGAAAACTTACTGGAAGACATTAAAAATGACATTCCCAACACAAGTTTTAGCCAGGTAGACATTATGGCAAAAAGCCTGTCGAAAAGTTTGGCGATTAAAACAGGCACAAAACTTGACCTAAAAGAGCAAGAAGATATTGTAAATAAACTATTTTTGTGCAAACAACCAGACAGTTCCCCTTTTGGGAAAAGGACGTTTGTAACAGTAAATATTGATGAAATTGATAAAAAATTTAACAATTAAGCGTTGTTATTGAGATACTTATGGGGAGAATGACCGAAGCAGTTAAACATATAATAATTTTAAATATTATATTATTTATTGCGCCACAATTAATGCTAAATCTAAACTTGCAAAATTTATTTGCACTATATTTTCCTGAAAACGAAAAATTTGGGTTTTGGCAATTTTTAACACATATGTTTATGCACGGCGGTTTTAGCCATATACTTTTTAATATGTACGGTTTGTGGGCATTTGGAACGCCTTTGGAACAAATGTGGGGAAGAAACAAATTTATTTTCTTCTATCTTTCGGCCGGTTTGGGCGCAGGCGCCATTTATACTTTGGTGAATTATTACCAATTCAATTCTGGAATTCAAGAATTAATTAGCAATGGAGCAACTTTACCTGAGA
This sequence comes from Lutibacter sp., assembly GCA_014859175.1. Lineage (GTDB taxonomy): Bacteria > Bacteroidota > Bacteroidia > Flavobacteriales > Flavobacteriaceae > Lutibacter. Next base: position 7,330 of record JACUUQ010000013.1, read on the forward strand.
TTATGTCCTTATTGGATCCTACAGTACGATATGGAAATGAAACACTTCAAAAGTTAAATGAAATATATTGGTCTCCAGCCGTTGGTGCATCGGGTGCGGTTTATGGAATTTTGGTGGCATTTGGCATGGCTTTCCCCAATGCAAAATTGGCCTTGATCTTTTTCCCGGTGCCCATCGCCGCAAAATATTTTATACCGGTAATCATTTTGGGCGATTTATTTTTCGGAATCACAAAATATTCTGTAGGAAACGTGGCACATTTTGCCCACATTGGCGGCGCTTTAATCGGATTTATAATTGCTTGGTATTGGAAACAAAACCAATTTAAACAGTGGAACTAAATTGAGTCTTATAAACGACATAAAGCAAGCTTTTTACAAAGCCAATATTGTTGAAAAAATAATATACATCAACGTATTGTTATTTTTAATAACGGCATTGTTTCAAAATTTCGTCATTAATTGGTTGGCCCTGCCGGCTGGTTTTTATGAATTTTTAGGTAAACCTTGGACTTTGATTTCCTATATGTTTATACATCAGGGATTTTTCCATGTATTGTCTAACTTGCTGGTTTTATACTATCTTGGAAACTTATTTTTGGATTTTTACACCAAAAAACAACTGTTGAATTGTTACTTTTCTGGAGGTATTTTTGGAGGAATTATGTTTTTAGGATATTATTATTTCATTGACAAAATCGAAGCCGGTGCTTTGGCAGGAGCGTCAGCAGCCGTAACAGCAATTTTTATTGCCGTTGCAACCAGAATTCCGCGTTATGCGCTTCAGTTGCGCTTTATTGGAAGCGTTGAATTATGGGTAATGGCGGCAATATGGGTGGTGTTAAGCATTTTACAAATTGCAAATCCTGAAAAGGGAAGCGCCATCGCACATTTAAGCGGTGCTGTTTTTGGTTTTTTGTATGCCAAGCAATTGGAAAAAGGAAACGATATAGGCAAATGGTTCGAAAGTATGGTCAATTTTTTCACAAATGCCTTCGGAATAAAAAAAACGGGACCATTAAAAACTGTTTATAAATCAGGTAAAAAAAGTTCGTCGGAAGAAGTTTCAAAGACAAAACAACGAAAAATAAATGATATCTTAGACAAAATCAGCAAATCGGGTTACGAAAGTTTGTCCCAAGAAGAAAAAGACTTTTTATTTAGATCCGGAAAAGAATAAACAGATGAAAAATTTAGCACTTATCGATAAATTTATTTTTATCCTGAATTCACTTTTTGCAACGTTGCTGCTGTTATCGTACCTAAATTACTATATTTCCCCGGTTACCATTTCGTTTTTTGCATTGATAAGTTTGATAATTCCTGTTTTAATTGTCGTAAACATCATTTTTGCGATTTATTGGCTCATCAGATTAAAAAAACAAATTTTTCTTTCCGTTTTCGTTTTAGCAATTGGCTATCAATATCTTACGGTATTTTACAACTTTTCTGAAAAAGAAGCCGTCGCGACCGATGATGTCAAGATTATGAGTTATAATGTGAGAATGTTTAACCTTTACAAATGGATTGACGAAAAAAATGTGGATGAAAAAATTTATGATTTTATCAATTCCAAAGAACCGGATATTTTATGCATTCAGGAATTTCATCCATCCTTAAAAAAGGGATTAGATTATCCGTATGAATACATAAAAATAAGCAATGAAAACAACCATTTTGGCCATGCTATCTTATCAAAATTTAAAATCATAAATTCGGGTTCCCTCAATTTTTCCAATTCCGGAAACAATGCCATTTTTGCTGATATCATCAAAAACCGCGACACCATTCGTGTATATAACATCCATTTGGAAAGCTTAAATTTAAGTCCGAAAGAAGATTATTTCACACAGGAAAATTCAGAAAAATTTAAAAGAAGGGTTGAAAAGGCATTTAAAATTCAGACCAACCAGGTTTCCTTAATTATGGCTCATCAGGAAAAAACAACCCACAAATCCATCATTTGCGGAGATTTTAACAATACCGCTTTTTCCTATGTTTACCATCAATTAAGAAAAGGCAAAAATGATGCTTTTGAAGTTGCCGGAAAAGGATTCGGTCAATCCTACGACCATAAACTGCCTGTCCGCATCGATTATATTTTAGTCGATAAACGAATTGAGGTCAATAATTTCAAGACTTACGACGTGAAATTTTCAGACCATTATCCTATTATGGCGCGATTAAATTTTTAGGGCAAGCTGATAAGTGTCAGCATCCAAAAAATTAGAATTGTGTAATTTTCCAAACCATTTATAAAACAATCCCTTTCATGAAAAAAATATTTTTATTGCTGTTTTTAGGAACGTTCCTATCAGGATTTGCGCAACAAACAACATTAAGCCTGGAAGATGCCGTCTTGGGCTATCAAAAAGGATTGAATCCTTCCACATTAAACGACCTAAAATGGGTAAATAATTCCGATACTTACATTTTTCAAAAAGAAAACACACTGATTTTTACCGATGCCGTTTCAACGAAAGTTAACAAAAAAATCCCGCTTTCCGATCTTCAAAAAAGATATCCCGAGTTAAGAAGATTCCCGCGAATCATGGAAATTTCTACAAATGAGCTGGTTTTCGCGAATAAAAATTTCATTGAAACTTTTAATTACGGCAACCTTTCAAAAGGCGCTTCCGTTTCGTTCGATGAAGCGGCTGAAAATAAGGAATACAATGTAAAAGCCAAAGCGATTGCTTACACCTTAAACAACAATTTATATATTGGAACCGCGGAAAACCCAAAAATTTCCGTAACCAATATTGAAAATAAAAATATTGTTTCCGGACAAGCGATTCACAGAAGTGAATTTGGCATTGTAAAAGGCACTTTTTGGAGTCCGGCCGGAAATTATTTGGCATTTTACCAAAAAGATGAGAGCAATGTGACAGATTATCCTTTGGTTGACATCACCACCTATCCTGCTTCGCTTAAAAATATAAAATATCCAATGGCTGGCCAAGGAAGCGAATTTGCCAAAATTGGCATTTACAATCTTCAGACACAACAAACTGTTTACCTTGACATTGATACTTCTAATGAACATTATTTAACAAATTTATCGTGGACTCCCGATGAAAAATATGTGTTGGTTGCAGAAATAAACAGGGGCCAAAATCACGTTTGGTACAATCGATATGAGGTTGCAACAGGCAAAAAATTGAATACGTTGTTTGAAGAAACCAATGAAAAATGGACAGAGCCAGAACACGATGCCGTTTTTTTACCCAAAAGCAACACCAACTTTTTATGGTTTAGCGAACGAGACGGATTTATGAATTTGTACCACTATACCACCGAAGGAAAACTGGTAAAGCAAGTGACCAAATTCAATTGGGTAGTGACCGGGATTTTAGGTTTTGACGAAATCGGAAAAAATGTATTTATTACCGGTACCGGAGCTGACCCAAGAGAAATGCATGCATTTAAAGTAAATTTAAAAACCGGAAAACACACCAAACTAACAACTGCAAACGGAACGCATTCCACCCAATTAAGCAGCAATGGAAATTATTTAATAGACAGTTACAGCAACATAACCATCCCAACAAATATAGACATTGTTGATACAAAAAAAGGGAAATCAACTTCCGTTTTCACTGCTGAAAATCCGCTAAAAAATTATAACTTGGGCACTACCGAATTTGTAAACCTGAAAGCAAAAAACGGCACCGATTTGTATGCAAAAATCACAAAACCCGCCAATTTTGATGCCACAAAAAAATATCCTGTTTTGGTATATGTTTATGGCGGTCCGCACGCGCAATTGGTCAAAAATTCTTGGCTGGCAGGTTCAAATTTATGGATGGTTGCATTTGCATCCTTAGAAAATTATATCGTTTTTACGCTCGATAACAGGGGTTCCGAAAACAGGGGTTTTGCTTTTGAAAGCAGTATTCACCGCAATTTGGGGGATTTAGAAATGGAAGACCAACTTACAGGAATTGACTATTTGAAATCACTGAATTTTGTGGACAGCAAAAGAATTGCGGTCAACGGCTGGAGTTATGGCGGATTTATGACCACCAGTTTAATGCTTCGCAATCCGGGCATTTTCACAACTGCTGTTGCTGGCGGGCCGGTAACCGACTGGAAATATTATGAAGTGATGTACGGGGAACGTTATATGGATACGCCACAGGAAAACCCTGAAGGTTACGAAAAAGCAAAAGTTCACAATTACATTAAAAATTTAGACGGCAAATTATTGCTGATAATTGGCAGTGTTGATCCAGTTGTGGTTCCGCAACACAGTATGACCTTGTTGCAGGAAGCCGTAAAACAAAAAGTCCAAATCGATTTTTTCACGTATCCAATGCACGAACACAATGTTGGCGGCGTTGACAGAGCGCACCTAATTAAAAAAATGACGGATTATATTGTGGAGAATAATCAATAAGTTGGAAGACCGAAGACAGAAGTCCGAAAGTTCACGGCAGGATCGAAGAATGCAAGTGGCAATAAAATCAAAAAAATAATTTATCATGGAACCCCAAATTTTAATTAGCCCCGACAAGAATTCTGTTGTTAAAATTGACAAAGGCGAATTGGTGAGTTTTTTAAAAAATAAGGAAGAACTGATCCACCAAAAAGGGCAACCCGGATGGCGGAATTCTGATACTGAAATGTTTCCGGTCATTGGTCCAACCGAAGCGAATGATTTTACGGTTTCAACACCGAAAGGTAGGGCGATTCAGGATCAGCACGGACTTTTAAGGGAATTATCATATACTTTGATGGAAAGCGGAGAAAACTTTGCCGTTTTTCAAAAAGACTATGCCGCAAACACCATCGTAAAAAATTCAAAGTTCCCGGAAAAATCTCCAGAGGAAAAATTGTCTTGGCCTTATGATTTCAGGTTCAAAAAATTATATGAATTGTCCAACGATTCCCTAAAAATTACTTTTGAGATTGAGGCTGAAAAAGGAATGCCATTTATGTTGGGTTATCATCCGGCATTCAAATTATCGGGAGACAAAGGTGAAATTTGCAAAACAAAAACCCAGGAAGTTTCCCTTCAAAAAATAATGGATGGCGGTTCAACTGCCTTTCCTTTCTTTAATACCCAAGAAATTAAATTGATTAAAAATAAAGGATATAACATCTCCATAAAGACGAAAGGTTTTGACAATTTTATGTTGTGGACAGAAGTGCCCAATATGCTTTGCATTGAACCAATTACTGCCTATCCTTACACCGAAGGTGAGCCGCCACTTTCCGAAAAATTAATTAAGATTTCAACCGGAAAAGATTCTTTTGAGGTAGTAATTGCCCCGTTTAAAGATCCTTTAATCAAGAGCGTTTATTTATGATTACGGTCGTGATGTTGCATTTAAACTTTCAACCTTAAACTTTTTTCAGTTTCCTGCCCCTACCTTGGCAGGTAAACTTTCAGAAGGGAATGGAGTTATAAAACGTTGAATTCTAAATTATTAATAATCAATTCCCCCTTCGGAGGTTAGGGGGCCTTCTTCACCCTTTTCAAACTCAGGGAATTAACGGGGTTAATTCCCAAACCACTCACATTTTTTTGCGTAAACAGCACAACTTCATCATAGTATAAAGGAATTACTACTGCAGATTCCATAATTAAACTGTCCATTTTTTGGTACAAGTTATAGCGTTTCGGATTGTCGGTTGTTTGGATTGCCTTTTCATAAAGCGCATCAAATTCTTTTGAACTGTAATGCGTGTAATTTGGGCCGTTTGGCGAGAAATTTTTGCTGTGAAATATAAAAAGATAATTTTCTGCATCCGGATAATCTGCCACCCAACTGCCTCTAAATATGCTCAACTGTCCGTTTACTTTTGTTTGTCGCAACGTAGAAGGCGGCATTACGTCAATTTTCACTTGTAACCCTGTGCGCTCCAATTCACGTTGAATATATTCGCATAAATCCAAATATTGACTGTTTGTGCTTATGGTTATTGACGGATTTAAATTTCCAGTTTCAGCGATATAAGATTGCACCAATTCCTTTGCTTTTTCGGGCTGATAAGTGTAACCTTTCATCTCATTGAATGATGGCAAACCTTTAGGAATAAAGCCATTTATGGCAGGTGTCCCAATGCCGTTTCGCAAATATTTAATCATTTTTACGCGGTCAAAACCATAATTAATCGCTTTCCTGATTTTTATGGAATTGACTTCTTTTTCAGCGGCATAGACGTAAATACCTAAATATTCGGTATTTAAATATGGGCCGGAAACCATATCAATCTGATTTTTGTAATGATCCTTAAGTTGCCCTTCCGAAGTTAATAAATCATCTTTATAAGAAGCGTCGATACTGCTCATAAAATCGATATTTCCCTGAATAAATTGCAAAAATTCGCTCTGCTTGTCGGGTAAAAAAGTGATGGCAACCGCCTCCAAATAAGGCAGGCGAACTCCGTTTTCATCATTTTCATGGTAATATTTATTTTTACGAAAAACCAACTTTGTGTTTTCAACCCACAATTTAAATTGGAAAGGCCCTGTCCCTATTGGATTGGCTCTAAAGGTGCTTCCAAAATGTGCCACAGCTTCAAAAGGAACAACCGAACAATACTTCATGCTTAACAAACTTAAAAATGGCGGAAAAGGCTGTTTTAATTTGATGACAAAAGTACTGTCGTTTTTTGCTTCAAATGTTGAAACAAATTCCAGCACCCATTTCCCGGGAGAAGACACTTTGGGATCCAACAAACGGTTAAAGCTGTATTCAAAATCACTTGCCGTAACCGATCTTGTGGAATCTTTGCCGAACAAAATATGTTTGTGAAATTTTATGTCCTTTTTTAAATTGAATTCATACATTTTCCCATCCTCAGAAATAGTCCAGGAATGGGCAATATCGGGATGTACATTTAAACTGTCATCCAGTTGCACCAACCCGTTAAACAACTGATTGGTCACCCAAATTGTTCGTAAATCTTTTGAAAATGCAGGATCCAATGTGGTAATGTTTGCGTGTTCATTGTACCTAAAAACTGAATTCTCTTCATGTTTTTTGTTTTTTTTGGAGCACGAAACCAATAAGCTGCAACAAATAACAAACATCCAAAAAAGGTATTTGGTTCTTATTGAATTTAAAGCATTGCTGTTACAAGCTGGTTTTGGTGTTTTCGCAATCATTATTAAAAATAAAATTCAGTACTTTTGCATCCGATAAATGTACAAGAATGAGCGCACAAAAAAAAGTCGCATTTTACACATTGGGGTGTAAACTTAATTTTTCTGAAACTTCCACCATTGCCAGAAGCTTCCAAGATGAAGGTTTTGAACGTGTTGCGTTTGATGAAATGGCTGATATTTACGTAATTAACACCTGTTCCGTAACGGACAATGCCGACAAAAGATTTAAATCCATCGTTAAATCCGCTTTAAAACAAAATGATAAAGCATTTTTAATTGCCGTTGGCTGTTACGCCCAGTTAAAGCCTGAGGAATTGGCTGCTGTTGACGGCGTTGATTTGGTTTTGGGCGCCACAGAAAAATTTAAAGTGACCGATTATATTGCCAATCTAGCCAAAAACGACATGGGTGAAGTTCATTCCTGCGAAATTGAAGACGCTAATTTTTACGTTGGCTCCTACTCTTTTGGCGACAGAACGCGTGCTTTTTTGAAAGTGCAGGACGGCTGCGATTATAAATGTACTTATTGCACCATTCCGCTGGCCAGGGGAATTTCGAGAAGCGACACCTTGGAAAATGTGTTGGAAAACGCCAAAGAAATATCAGAAAAAGGAATTAAGGAAATTGTGCTTACAGGCGTAAATATTGGAGATTATGGCAAAGGGGAATTCGGAAACAAAAAACACGAACACACCTTTCTCGACTTGGTGAAAGCCTTGGATACTGTTGAAGGCATCCATCGTTTCAGAATTTCTTCCATAGAACCCAATCTGCTTCAGAAAGAAACCATCGATTTTGTGGCCGAATCCAGAAGTTTTGTGCCGCACTTCCATATTCCGCTCCAAAGCGGCAGCGACACGCTGCTCAAATTAATGAAGCGTCGTTATTTACAAGAAACTTACACCAACCGCGTTGAAGCCATCAAAAATAAAATGCCAAATGCGTGTATTGGCGTTGATGTGATTGTTGGTTTTCCTGGTGAAACTGACGAATTGTTTTTAGAAACCTACAACTATCTAAACGAATTGAATATTTCCTATTTGCACGTTTTCACGTATTCTGAAAGGCCAAATACCGAAGCTGTTAAAATGGAAGGTGTTGTGCCACAGAATGTTCGAAACAAACGAAGCAAAATGCTCAGGGGCTTATCGGTAAAAAAACGCAGGGCTTTTTACGAAAGCCAACTTGGCACTGAACGCACTGTTTTATTTGAGAGTGAAAACAAAGACGGCTATATCTACGGATTTACGGAAAATTACGTAAAAGTGAAAACGCCGTGGAATCCCGAATTGGTAAATACGCTGCATGAAATTAAATTAACCGAAATTAATGAAGACGGCATTGTGCGTTTTGACTGGCAAAAACAACCTACTTTTATCAACTAAATTGACATCAAAATTTAAAAATTGTGAGTGATTTATATCCTTTTGCCTTATTGGTTTTTACCTCGTTTTTTACGCTGATAAATCCGTTGGGCACCATGCCGATATTTATGTCGATGACCGCCACTTTAAGCAAACAACGACGCAAACAAACCGCTAAAAAAGCGACTTTGGTGGCATTTTTTACCATCATAGCCTTTGCTTTTTCGGGGCAAATTTTATTCAAATTCTTCGGAATCTCCGTAAACAGTTTCAGAATAGTGGGAGGCGTTATTTTCTTCACGATGGGATGGGATATGTTACAGGCAAGATTGGGCAGTTTTAAACATACAGAAGATGAAGACAAAATTGACGCCTATGTGGATGATATTTCTATTACACCGTTGGCTATTCCAATGATTTGTGGCCCCGGAGCCATCACCAACGCCATTATTTTGATGGAAGACGCCAAGGAAATACCGCTTAAAATAGTGTTGATTGCCACCGTGGCATTCATCCTGTTATTAACCTATTTGATACTTGTTGGCGCAAGTAAAATTACCGAAAAAATGGGTAAAACCGGAAATAAAGTGATGATGCGTTTGATGGGTTTGATTGTGATGGTAATTGCCGTTGAATTTTTCTTCAGTGGGTTAAAACCCATCATTTTAGACATTTTAAACAGTTAATGGAAAACCAAAAAACCCACATTTATTTTGTTCCCGGCTTGGCTGCAAGTCCGGAAATTTTTGAATTTCTGCAGTTTCCGGATAACAAATTTGAACTTCATTTTCTGGAATGGCTACTTCCTTTGTCGGCTCACGAACCCATTGAGGCTTACGCCAAGCGAATGTCAGATTTGGTGATTGAAGAAAATCCGGTTTTAATAGGCGTTTCTTTTGGCGGAATTATGGTGCAGGAAATGGGCAAACATCTTCAGCCTAAAAAAATTATCATCATTTCAAGCATAAAAAGCCGTGATGAATTGTCGAAAGCGTTAAAATTCATTCAAAAATCAAAAATCTATACATTATTTCCGTCCAAAATCATTGAAAATATTGAAATGTTTTCATTTTTAGCCTTTGGAAATACTTCAAAAACCCGATTGAAATTATACAAAAAATATTTTTCGATGAGGGACAGAACTTACTTAAAATGGTCTATTTACAATGTATTGCATTGGAAACAGACCAAACCAATTGAAAATATACTTCACATCCACGGCACTGCCGATGCAATTTTTTCGTTTAAATATATAAACGATTGCATTCCGGTTGAAAAAGGCACGCATATTATGATTATCAACAGGGCAAAAACAATCAGCAAAATTATTATAGATTCGCTTAAATAAAATGTTAAAATGAACATAAGCAAGGTGTTCCCATCTAATAAATTTGTATTTTGCCACTTAACAAACCCTTAAAATAAAAAATAAAATGGACAAGTCAATTAAAATTTTAGGATTAATTGCGGTGATAATGATAAGTTCATTGCTAATTTTTGCGACTAAAAAATCAGATTCAAAAGACAATAATTTCCTTAAAGAAGGCGATAAAAACACCAGTGAAACCTATGAGATCAAAGCACTGAAAATTCCTGAAAAACTGGACTTTGCAGGAGAGCGCGTGCCAATGGAAAATGATGACATCAAAGAGCGGCTTGACCGTGAATTGTTGGTAAATACCTATTGGCATTCCAATACGATACTGCTTTTTAAAAGAGCGAATAAGTTTTTTCCCATGATAGAACCTATTTTGAAACAAAATGGCATTCCAAACGATTTTAAATATTTGGCGCTTATTGAGAGTGGACTTTTAAATGTAACTTCTCCTGCAGGCGCCAAAGGTTTTTGGCAAATAATGGATGCTACCGCAAAAGAAGGCGGATTGGAAGTTAATGCCAATGTTGATGAACGTTACCACGTGGAAAAATCGACACAAGCTGCATGCAATTATTTGAAATCCGCAAAAGCGCGTTTTGAAAACTGGACATTGGCTGCGGCAGCATATAATGCCGGAAACAAAGGTGTTTCAAGTAAAATGGAAACCCAAAAAGTAAGCAGTTATTATGATTTGCTTTTGGGAGATGAAACAGAACGTTACATATTGAGAATCGTTGCCCTTAAAGAAATCATGACCAATCCTGAGAAATACGGATTTATTTTCGATAACGAGGATTTATATACTGCAACGCCCACCAAAATTGTTGAAGTGAGCACGCCAATTACAGATATTGCCCAATATGCCATCGATTTAGGCATTAATTACAAAATTATGAAATTACACAATCCTTGGTTGCGTGAAAATACCTTGGAGAATAAAACCGGAAAGACCTATCAATTAAAAATTCCTATTGAAAATAAATGAAAATGACTGTAACTACAATTCTCATTTTAATCATTATTGGGCTCTCTGCCGGAATTTTAAGCGGATTGGTGGGTGTTGGCGGCGGTATTATTATGGTGCCGTTATTTGTGTTATTTTTAGGATTGACACAGCACAACGCCCAAGGTTTAAGCTTGGCCGTAATGCTTCCGCCAGTCACATTTTTGGCAGTTTATAATTACCATACCGCCGGTACCGGGGGAAATATTGATTGGCGAATTGCAATTATGGTTTCCATTTTGTTTATTATTGGCGGGTTTATTGGTTCAAAAATTGCGTTACAAATAGACCAACGCATGCTCAGAAAAATATTTGGCGTATTTATGCTGCTGGTTGCCGTAAAATTAATTTTTACGAAGTAAAGCCAATTGCGCCTATTTAAAGTTGTGGCCAAATAATAAAGTGCAGCAATATAATGCTGAAATTATTTTGGGCCTTACCGCTGAAAAAGCGGTCGTGCTTTTCACTGCAATCTTTTTTACTTCGCCGAAGGGCGAATCAAAAAAGGATTTTCGTTTCAATCACTAAGGCAATTTTCTGCCGAAAACAATTTTAATTAAGCTTTTATAAATTCTGTAATTTTTAGAATTTAGCCATTTTTATTAATTTTTCTTTCAAAAAACAAGTACATTTGCAGCTATGGGACTAAATAACAACGACATTTTTAAGAAACTTCGCGTTGCACATAAATTGCGCGATGAGGATATTGTTAAAATTTGTAAACTGGTCGACTTTGACATCACAAAAAGTGAGTTAGGGGCTTTTTTCAGAAATGAAGACCACGAAAAATATAAAGAAGTGGGCGATCAAATTTTACGTAATTTCTTAAACGGATTGATCATTCATTTAAGAGGTCCAATGCCGAAAAAAGAACAAGGAACAACCCCTAAAAAGAAATACAATTAAGTAACTTTTGTAGGAATTACTATTTAGCAGATAAAGATGCGAAACCAAACCTGCCGGCGAGGCAAGTTCAGCATGAGGAATAAAGTATTTTTAACAAAATGATTTTTTTGCTATATTAAATTCCTCCACAATTTCTTTAACAATTTCGGCCGCCGGTTTTATTTCGTGGATCAATCCGGCAATTTGACCGATTTCCAATTCCCCATCTTCCATATCACCTTCAAACATCCCTTTTTTGGCTCTTGCCCTGCCCAGTTTTTCTTTTAATTGTTCGGCGGTTGGACATTGTTTGTAAAGATCCTGCAACTCATTAAAGAATTTATTTTTAATCAGCCTTACCGGCGCCAATTCTTTTAAAGTTAAAACGGTATCGCCATCTTGGGTATTTACCACTTTTTCCTTAAAATTCAGATGCGCAGATGATTCAAGGCTCGCCACAAATCGGCTACCAATTTGAACGCCATCAGCACCCAAAACCATGGCCGCCAGCATGCCTCTTCCAGTTGCAATACCGCCTGCCGCAATTAAAGGAATTTTTAATTTTTCTTTTACCATAGGAATTAGCGTAAAAGTTGTTGTTTCTTCGCGTCCGTTATGTCCGCCCGCCTCAAAACCTTCAGCAACCACGGCATCCACGCCGGCCAGCTCCGATTTCAACGCAAAAGCCACACTGCTCACCACATGCACCACAACAATCCCTTTTTCCTTTAAAAATGACGTCCAAGTTTTTGGGTTTCCTGCGGAAGTAAATACGATTTTAACACCTTCATCCACAATTATTTGCATAATTTCCTCAATGTTGGGATACAACATCGGTACGTTAACGCCGAAAGGTTTTTGGGTGGCTCTTTTACATTTTTGAATGTGTTCACGCAACACATCCGGGTACATAGATCCTGCGCCTATCAATCCCAATCCGCCCGCATTGCTTACTGCCGAAGCGAGTCTCCAGCCGCTGTTCCAAACCATTCCGGCTTGAATTATTGGGTATTGAATGTTGAACAATTTGGTGATGCTATTTTCCATTAGTTTTTTAGAATTTTAATTGTTTTTATTTTATGGTCGAATTTCAATTGCACAAAATACACGCCTTGCGCTAAATTCGATATATCTGTTACAGGATTCAATTTGGTGATATTTTCCGTACTTAATCGTTTGCCTAAAATATCAAGAATAACCAATTCCATGGCTGTCACCTGATTCGGAAATTTGAATTTTAATTCGGTGATGGCCGGATTTGGATACACCACAACTTCCAAAATTTCTTCAGCATCCTCAACATTCAACAGGTCAAAAACGGCTTCAAAATTGGGAATTCCATAACCTTCCTGTGCGGTTGGATTGGCATATAAATGTGCAGATTCCTTTACCATTTGAATTATTTCCGCATTCGTTTTATTCGGAAAAGCCTGCCACAAGCAGGCAACAACACCCGCTAAAACAGGCGATGAAAATGAAGTTCCCTTTGACGTGGCTATATTTCCAGAGGCATTAATGATATAAACTCCTGCACCTTGCGCACACACGTCGGGCTTTACGCGATTGTCGGCCGTAGGACCATAAGAACTAAAACTAGCAATACCACCGGTTGCATTAACTGCACCAATACTCAACACCGAAACAGCATCGGCAGGCGCACTGATATAACGCCAAGATACATTTCCTTCATTCCCGGCAGAATTTACCACAATCATTCCGCGGGAAAAAGCAATTTCCGCGCCTCTGGAAATAAAGGTCGTTTTTCCATCCATATTTGCATACACATAATTATATTTTGCATTGTCAAAAGTGGTATAACCTAAAGAAGTATTGATCACATCAACCCCCAAACTGTCTGCTTTTTCAGCGGCTTCCACCCACAAGCTTTCTTCCAAAGGTGTTTCATTTTCTTGGTCTTCGGAAATAAACAGGTAAAATTTTGCATCGGGCGCCGTACCAACAAACTTATTGTCCACATATCCCGCAATGGTTGACAACACCGACATTCCATGGGAACTGCCTGTATAAAAATTTTCACTTCTGTTCACAAAATCATAGCCGCCTAAAATTTGGTTGTTGTCACGAACGCGTTTAAAAGCTTCAAATTTATCAACATTCGGAAAGCCGGCATCAATAATGGCGATTTGCATGCCTTGGCCCGTAAAATTGTTTTCATGAAGCACATTGCCTTTTAACATCTGAATTTGATTTGATGCATTTCCATAGTTAAAATTTGCAAAATCGAATTTATTTGACTTTTGAACAACTTTTTTCTGCTTTCTGTTTTTGCCGGATGGATTTAAGGATTTATTGGCGTATTCAACTTTGCTTACAAAAGTTAAAGTCAATACTTTAGAAATATCTGCTTGCGTTCCTTGGATGTGCAATGCGTTTAACCATTTCGATTTGGCTTTAACCGTTATTCCTGCAGCATTTTTAATTTGGGTATAATACGTTTTTTCTATCGGAATATCTTTAAAATCGAGGGCAATATTGTAACGCATTCTTCGGTCCAAAGCGCGTTGCGACAACATCGTTAAAGGAGCAGCGGTAAATGCAACATGACTGGGCTTGTCCTTGAAAAATACCCAGGCATCTTCGGCTTGCGCCAAAGCAACATTTACTGAAAATAAAAATAAGACTGCTAAAAGTAATTTTGTTTGCACCATAAAAATATTACGGAATTAAAACTCTAAAATAGGCATTTTTATTGAAAAAGAGTGCTTGAACCTAAGATATTACACCCGAACCCAACAATTCGTCATTGATGTACCAAGCCACAAACTGTCCTTCGGTAATGGCCGACTGTTTATTTTTGAATTCCACGTACAAGCCTTTTTCCATTTGGTATAAAGTGGCTTCATCCAATGCCTGACGGTAGCGAATACGTGCCAAAACTGATAATTTTTCTCCATTTTGTAATGCCAAATCTTGTCTGATCCAGTGTAATTCTTCGTTGGACACAAATAACACATTGCGGTACAATCCCGGATGGTCTTTGCCTTCGCCCACATAAATTACATTTTCATTGACATTGGTATCAATCACAAACAACGGTTCTTTTGTGCCGCCAACTGCCAATCCTTTGCGTTGACCTTTGGTAAAATAATGCGCGCCTTGGTGCTTTGCCACTATTTTTCCGTCGGAAATATTGTAATGGAATTTAGTCGAGAAAAACGACAACTCCTCTTCTTTTGTTTTGAACGAAGGAATTTCCTTTTTATAAATTTCAGAATCAATAGGTATTTGAACGATTACACCTTCTTTGGGTTTTAATTTCTGTTGCAGAAACTCCGGCAAACGCACTTTTCCAATAAAACACAATCCTTGAGAATCTTTCTTTTCTGCAGTGATTAAATCCTGCTCGGCAGCTATTTTACGGACTTCAGGTTTTGTCAATTCCCCAATCGGAAATAAGGCTTTAGACAATTGTTCTTGCGACAACTGGCATAAAAAGTACGATTGGTCTTTATTTTTGTCCTTTCCTGCCAATAATTTATAAACCGTTTCTCCATTGACAAGCTCGGCGCCTTTTCGGCAATAATGTCCGGTTGCCACATAATCGGCTCCCAATTCCAAGGCAATTTTTAAAAAAGCATCAAATTTTATTTCTCTGTTGCATAACACATCCGGATTCGGCGTTCGCCCCAGTTCATATTCTTTGAACATATAGTCCACAATACGTTCTTTGTATTCTTCGCTTAAATCCACCACCTGAAATGGAATTCCCAATTTATCGGCCACCAACATGGCATCGTTGCTGTCTTCCAGCCACGGACATTCATTGGAAATGGTTACGGAATCATCGTGCCAGTTTTTCATAAACAAGCCAATCACCTCATAGCCCTGTTCCTTTAACAAATAGGCCGCCACACTGCTATCCACACCACCCGAAAGTCCGACAATTACGCGTTTCATCTGTTTAAATTTTATTTTTTTAGCGGTAACAGCTGCTGCCTGCCTGCCGGACAGGCAGGTTCGCCATTAATCATTCCTTCGTGTATCAAAATTAGTAATGCTCGTTTAATTTTAAATTCATTTTAGTTTGCAAAGATAAGGATAAGTTTTTTGAACAAAAAGTTAATGTTTAGACTCATTAATAGACTATCCGCTATTAAAAATAAAGAGCTGTTCAACTTTTAGTCCCACAAGGATTTGGGAATTTCTCTTTTAATTTCACGAGCAAAATCTTCAATTTCTTTTTGCAACTCATCTTCACTTAACTTTTTATTTTCATCAGCTGCATTCAAATTTTTACGCACAATTTTTTCTGCCAGTTCCCTGGATTTTAATTCCACATAGTTGACCAATGAATTATTTTTTGGGACAAACCCATATACAAATTGCATATCTAATGCTTTCCCTACTTCTGTGAGCGATTTTATTGAAATTGAACCCGATAATTCTCTTTTTTCAATGTCTTTTACCCCTTGCGTCGAAATTTTTAATTTGTGCCCAAGTTGCTGTAAAGTCATATTTAGGGCAGTTCTGATGGTAAACACCCATCCTCGTTCAGGAACTTGAATATCTTTTATTGCAAGAAACGGCTTAAGTTTAAGGTCCAGTTGTTCTATCAGTATTTTTTTCTGGTTGCGCATCGGTTTCCGTTTTTATTTAATTGAATATTTGCTTGAAAGTTGAAATTGTGAATGTAAAAAACATATTCATATCTATCTTTCGTAAACCCTAAATTGTAAGACAATTTGCGTTAGTGATTGGAGCCCTTCGACTCCGCTCAGGATAAACTCATCCTTTTTTGAGGTTTTTTCCGAAAAAAAGATTGAAGCGGAAAGCCCGCCAGCCTTTTCGGCTGGAACGCCCACCAAAAAGTCAGACAGGCTCAAAATATGCTTATCATCTTATTTTAATTATTTTATAGCTCTGTCAAGTATCTATAATATTTTGATTACGTGGTATATACAGAATTAAACAGCACATAATCCGTAGTTAAATCGGTTCCCCAGCCTTTTGATTTGGCTTTCCCATTATGAAGATCCAGCACAATTTTAAGGTGTGATTCCCTCAACAACTTTTTTATGTAGTTGGGGTCGAATTCCAAAGGAACTCCCTGTTCGAGCACCTTTATCGTTTTTTTGTCTGAACCAATATAAAGATCTATTTTTTCATAGTCAAAAGGAAGTCCGGCATTACCGGCTGCACTGATAATCCTGCCCCAATTGGGATCACGGCCAAACATAGCAGTTTTGACGAGGGCGGAATCTGAAATTTTTCGGATCATAATTCTGGCATATTCTTCTGTTGGTGCATTTACGATTTCATATTCTATAAACTTCGAAGCACCTTCGCCATCTGAAACTATAAGCTGGGCCAAATGAATCATCATTTCTTCCAAGTGTTTTTTGAAAATGGCATATCCTTTATCTTTTTTCGATTTGATTATATCATTCTGCGCCAAACCATTGGCCAACACAATCACCATATCATTTGTGGAAGTATCACCATCAACGGTAATCATATTGAATGATTTGTCAACCGTTTCCTTCACGATTGTTTTTAAAAACTTAGGTTCAATAGCAATATCCGTAACAATAAAAGCCAGCATTGTGGCCATATTCGGGTGAATCATTCCTGAGCCTTTGGCAATTCCTCCCATATTAATTTCACGTCCGTCAACTTCAAATTCCACAAAACCTTCTTTAGCAAAGGTATCGGTGGTTAAAATGGCGTTTGCAACAAAGGATCCCGCATTGGATCTGTTGGTCAGATTTTTTGCATTTTCCCGAATGCCGTTCACAATTTCAGTGGTTGGAAATTTAACGCCAATAATGCCTGTGGAAGCCACCAGCACCAATTCTTTGTCAATTTTCAATTCCTCAGCCAATGATTGAGTCATGGCTTCGGCACCTTCCATTCCTTGTTTTCCTGTTGCCGCATTTGCATTTCCTGCATTGATCACAATGGCTTGGGCTTTACCATCGGCAATATGTTTTCTTGATACGGTAACCGGAGCTGCCACCACTTGGTTTTGCGTAAATACCGCCGCAGCGCTTGCAGGCACTTTTGAAAAAATAATGGCCAAATCCCTTTTCATGGACTTAACGCCTGTATGTGCTCCCCAACAGGTTATTCCCCTTACGTTTGTTATATTTTTAATCATTTCAATTCTTATTAATTAGCGTTAGTTTTTTTGCTGATGTAAAAATTTATGGATTTAACGGAATTAGGTTTAGCCCGCTTGTTTCTTCAAATCCAAATACAATGTTCATGTTTTGAACTGCCTGTCCGGCCGCTCCTTTAATCAGGTTATCTATTACGCTGATTACAATCACCATATTGGTACGTTCATCATAAGTCACAAATAAATCGCAATAATTTGTTCCCCTCACATCTTTGATGGCCGGTTCCTGCTTTCTTAACCTAACAAAAGGTGCGTTTGCATAAAAGGCAGCAAACAATTCTTTTAGCTTGATTTCGTCCATTTTTTCCTTCGGACGTGCATAAATGGTAGACAAAATGCCTCTATCTACCGGCAATAAATGCGGCGTGAACTGAATAATTGTTTCTTTTCCCGAAACCTCATCCAATATTCCCTGAATTTCAATGGTATGACGGTGATTTTTAAGTCCGTATGCTTTAAAATTATCATTTACATTCGAATAAAGGTTTACATTTTTAGCTTTAATTCCTGCTCCTGTAACACCTGTTTTTGAATCGACAATAATGCTTTCTGTTTCAATGATGTTGTTTTCCAATAAAGGTGCCAGCCCTAAAATGGCAGTTGTTGGGAAACAGCCGGGATTCGCGATCAGATTCGCTTCTTTAATTTTATCAAAATACAACTCCGGACTTCCGAAAACGGCTTTTTTGATGCCTTCCGGATAAATATGGTCTATTTTATACCATTCTTCATAAATTTCTTTGGAGCTCAAACGAAAATCGCCGGAAAGATCGATAATTTTAAAAGATTTGTTTTTAAAGCGTTTCACAAAATCCATTGAAACGCCGTGCGGTAACGCAAGAAAAACAAGATCCAATTCGTAGTTGTCTATATCATTAATCGACACCAATTTTTGGTCGGCAATTCCCTGTAAAAAAGGATGCACGTCAGAAAACAATTCTCCAGCCCTGCTTTCGGAAGTAATCATGGTGATTTCAATAGCCGGGTGATTGGTGAGAATCCGAACCAATTCCGATCCTGTATAACCCGTTGCGCCAATAATTCCTATTTTCTTTTTATTCATGGTCTTTCAGTTCTTTTAATGATTTTTCTAATATTTTCATTGCTATTTCCAAATCTTCATAAGGGATGTTTAATGGCGGAACCAAACGCAACACCTTATCGGCAGTGGCATTTGCCAACACGCCTTTTTCAAGCATTTTGAGCACCAAAGGTTTGGTTTCAAAATTAAATTCTATGCCTATCATCAATCCTTTTCCGCGAATTTCTATGATATCGGGATTTTTTATTGCCGCAATTTTCTCTTTTATCCAATTGCCTTTTTCCTCAGCCTGTTGCATCAAATTTTCCGATTCAATAACCTCAATGGTGGCCAATGAAGCGGCACACACCAATGGATTTCCGCCAAAAGTTGTTCCGTGGTCGCCAAATTCGATTGCCGAACTTACTTTTTCATTTGAAAGAATAGCACCTATGGGAACACCGCTACCCAATGCTTTGGCCAAAGTCATAATATCGGGTTCCACGCCAAAATGTTCTTTGGCAAACATTTTTCCTGTTCGACCCATACCACACTGAATTTCATCGAAAATCAATACAATATGTTGTTCATCGCAAAAAGTTCTCAATGCTTTAAAAAATGTTATATCCACAATATTAACGCCGCCTTCCCCCTGGATAGGCTCTATAATGATGGCCGCCGTATTGTTGTCCACCGCTTTTTTCAGGGCTTCCATATCATTAAAAGGCACTTGGGAAAATCCCTGCGGAATTGGTTCAAATCCTTTTTGATAGGCTTTTTTACCCGAGGCAATTGTTGCCAGTGTGCGTCCGTGAAAAGAGTTTTCAAAAGAAATGATGTTTCCTCCTCGTCCGATACTATGAGCATATTTTCGAGCTATTTTAATGGCGCCCTCAACAGATTCCGCACCGCTATTCGCAAAGAATACTCGATCCAAGCCCGACAATTCCACCAGTTTTTTGGAAAGCATTACTTGTGGTACACTTAAATAAAAATTTGAAATATGAATCAATTTGGCTGCCTGATCCTGAATTGCTTTTACCACTTTTGGATGACAATGACCAACACTGTTTACTGCAATTCCGCCCAGCATATCAATATATTCATGGCCTTCCACATCCCAAATACGGGAGCCTTTTCCGTGGTCAAATGTTAAAGGGTAGCGTTTAAAAGTTTGTAAATAGTACTGTTTATCAAGTTCGTCGTATGTTTTATTGCTTTTATGTGTCATAATGTAAATTCTTAAAATTATGCAGTAATGATGGTTCCCAATTTTTGATTTTCAAAAAGGGCTGAAATTTGTTCAGGAACAGTTCCATTTATGATTCTTGCCAGTTTGGCGCCTTTTTCTAATGCAATTTCACAAGAATCCATTTTAGGAATCATTCCGCCCTGAATACATTTTATTTCTTTCAGATGATTTATTTCGGATAATTTAAGTTCACGGATTATTGAAGCCGGATTGTCCTTATCAAGCATTAATCCGTCAACATCCGTTAAAATAATGTATTGTTCAGCTGAAAGTGCACCGGCGATATGGCCAGCAAACAAATCGCCATTAATATTAAAGTCGTTGCCGTTTTTGTCTGAAGCCAAACAAGTAATTACCGGAATAAAATCATTTTCTAACAACAATTTAATTAAGGTAACATCAACATTTTCAACATCTCCAACCTGGCCTAAATCCACCATTTCTGTCTTTCCGTTTATCGTCTGCTGATGCAAGCGTTTTTTAGCAATAATCATCTGTCCGTCCTTGCCTGAAAGTCCAACCGCTTTATGTCCCATTCCATTAATTAAAGAGATTAAACTTCCGTTCACCTTTCCTTTAAGCGCCATTTCTACATATTCCATAGCTTTTAGCGTTGTTTTTCGCTGTCCGTCGATAAACTTTGATTCAATCTTCACTTCATCCAGAGTTTGTTTGATAAAAGGTCCGCCTCCATGAACAATCACCACCTGGAATCCTTTTTCTTTTAAATCGCATATGTTTTTAAGCACTTGTTTTTTAAGTGACTGATTGGTCATGGCATTTCCTCCATATTTAAATAAAAGCAGGTGTTTTTTTGTCATTGTTTTTTCTTTTTAATTAATGGAACATACTCAGAAAAATTTATTTAAGAGCAGTTATTGTCGTTGGGTTGCATTTTTTTGGTTTTTTTACAAACCTTTAAGTGTTGAAAGATTTGGATTTGCAATCCCTATATGAAATCAGTTTGATAACTGATTGTGAATGATTTCAGATAATATTCTGACAAATTTAAGGCTATTACTTTAATTTACCAAAAAAAAATTAAAGTAATAGCTTTAAAAAAATAATTGTTTTTTTAATAAAGCCAATAAACTTGGAAGTTGTTAAAATAAAAACTAGGCACAAAAAAAAGCCTATCATCGTGATAGGCTTTGGTTGAAAAAAGGTAATTAGTATATATTAAATAACTTTTACATTTACTGCGTTTAATCCTTTTTTACCTTCCT
>JACUUQ010000194.1 GCA_014859175.1 Lutibacter sp.
AACCTTCTGTCAATCAATACCAAAAGTTCTATTTCTGAAGGTCGTCCAAACGATTGAATGGCGGTTAATGCGGCACGAATGCTTCTTCCTGAAAAAAGCACATCATCAATAAAAACCACTTTTTTATCTTCCACAATAAAGTTGATATTGGTTTTATTTGCTTCCGAAGGCGTTTCCCGGCGTCTAAAATCGTCGCGGTAAAAAGTGATGTCAAGCAAGCCTAATTTCACGTTTGGAATGTTGTAATCATTCTCTAAAATAGAGACCAAACGTTCAGCCAAATAAGTGCCTCTTGGCTGAATTCCAATCAGTACCGTATTTTCAAAATTGGTGTGATTCTCAATTAATTGACAGGCCAATCGGTGTAAAATGATGTGAATTTCTTTTGAGCTAAGCAGTATTTTTTTACTCATAATGTACCAAACATTGTTTGGAATACAAATATAAAGCATTTTGTTAATTAATTTGTTAAAAACATTTAGAAGTTATTTTTAATAGTTTACTTTGTTCCCGTAATTTTATTGCAGCAATAATTAGGCAACTTTTATTATGGCTTTAACTCCAAAAGACAATAACATTCCGCTATCCAAATTTGAATCGATGCTAAAAACCAATAGTGTTTATTTTTTCGACTCCGTTGAGTTTGAAGAAATTGTGCATTATTATTTAGACTCCGGCAAGAATTCTTTGGCCAAAAAAGCCATTAATTTAGGGTTAAAGCAACATCCAAATTCTGTGATGTTAAAATTATTGCAGGCAGAGTTGTTGATTTTTGACGAAGAATATGAAAAGGCTACTGCGCTGTTGAAAGAATTACAGGCTATAGAACCTGCCAATGATGAAATTTATGTGCAGCAGGCAAGTATTTTTTCAAAAAAGGACAATCATTTAAAGGCGATAGCTTTATTGAAAATTGCTTTGACCCATACAGATGATGAAGCCGATATTTTTTCGTTGCTTGGGATGGAATATTTGTATTTGGATGATTTTGATGAAGCCCTGTCTAATTTTTCGAAATGTTTGGAAGCCGATCTTGAAGATTATTCAGCACTTTACAATGTGATTTATTGTTTTGATATGCAAAATAAGCATATTGAAGCAACAGAATATTTGAACAACTACATCAATAAAGATCCTTACAGCGAAATTGCCTGGCACCAATTGGGCCGACAATATTTTATTGTTGAAAACTATGATGAAGCATTGCGTGCCTTTGATTTTGCCGTTTTGATTGATGAATATTTTGTGGGCGCTTACCTTGAAAAGGCAAAAACTTTGGAAGAATTGGGCCGTTTTGAAGAAGCCATAGAAAATTATAAGATTACCATAAAATTTGATGACCCAACTTCATTCGTCTTTTTTAGAATTGGGGAATGTTATGAAAAATTAAAAAAATCGACCTTTGCTTTAAAATACTACAAAAAAGCCGTTCAGGAAGATCCGCTTTTGGACAAAGGCTGGATTGCCATTGCCAACTTGCATATTAAATCGAAAAAGTACGATAAAGCGTTGTTTTATTTGAATAAAGCCATTGAAATTGATGAGTCAAATTCAGTTTATTGGCGAAAATATGCCGAAATTACTTTAAAACTCAACTATTTTGAAGAGGCTGTCGTTGCATTTCAACAGTGTATTTTACTGCAAGATCTGGATTTGGTGATTTGGGTTGGATTGAGTGATGTGTTGTGTTTTTTAGGGGAATATGAAGATGCTTTAACTAATTTGCTGAAAGCCAAATTGTATTTTGATGATTTCGCGGAAATAGAATACAGGCTTGCCAGCTTGTATTTTAAATTTAAAAATTACCCAAAAGGAACGATGCATTTAAAAGCAGCATTGTCCATAGATTTTGAATATCACTCTATTATTAAGGAACTGTTTCCTGAAGTTTATAAACTGCAAAAAGTAAAGGATATAATAAACCAATCCAAATAAATTTAATGATAAAAATGTTACATTTGTCCAATAACTTTTAGCGACAAATGCAACAGAGAAAATTTATTGATTATTTCATCATTTTACTTAAAGGTGTTGCCATGGGTGCCGCCGACGTGGTTCCAGGTGTTTCTGGCGGAACCATAGCTTTTATTTCCGGTATTTACGAAGAGTTATTGTCGGCAATCAGCGGCATCAATATGGCCAATTTAAAATTGCTGAAAAAGGAAGGATTTAAAGCCGCCTGGAAAGCCATCAACGGTAATTTTCTGTTGGCGCTCTTGTCGGGAATTTTTATCAGCATTGTTTCATTGGCCAAACTTATTTCCTGGTTACTTGAAAACAAGCCAATTTTAGTTTGGTCCTTCTTTTTCGGACTGGTTTTGGCAAGTATTTTATATGTTGGCAAACAAATTGCTAAATGGAATGTTCCGATTATAATTTTGTTTATAATCGGTGCTTTTACAGCCTATTTTATCACCACCTTACATCCTGCGATTTCTGAAAATTCTTCGCTGTTATTTTACTTTTTAGCGGGTGCTTTGGCCATTTGCGCTATGATTTTACCGGGTATTTCCGGTTCATTTATCTTGGTGCTTTTGGGCGCTTACAAACCTGTTTTGGATGCCATAGACAATAGAGATCTCAAATTAATTGGCGTTGTGGCCATTGGTGCCGTAATCGGATTATTGTCGTTTTCAAAAGTGTTGCGCTGGCTGTTCGACCATTATAAAAATTACACCTTGGCGGTATTAACCGGTTTTATTTTAGGATCTTTAAACAAAATATGGCCTTGGAAAAAAACGCTTACCTGGCGCGTAAATTCTCACGGCGTTAAGGTTCCGTTTAATGAACAAAGTGTTTCGCCTTTTTCTTTTGAAGGAGATCCGCAATTAATGATGGCCATTATTTTGGCAATCACCGGTTTTGCAGTAATTTTATTGTTGGAAAAATTGGCCAATATTTCTGATAAAGCATAATTTATGGCAAGAAACCGCAGCTTTACCGACAAGTTTTTCCTTTTTATTAAAGGGCTTTCCATGGGTGCGGCAAACAAAGTTCCCGGCGTTTCCGGCGGCATGGTTTCATTTGTGTTTGGTTTTTATGAAGAGTTGATTTATTCGTTTCGGAAAGTAAATCACAAGGCTTTTTTATTGCTGGTCAATGGGCGGTTTAAAAGTTTTTATTATTATGTAAATGGCTCTTTTTTGCTGCTTGTGATGGGCGGAAGCGTTTTTAGTTATTTTAGCGTTTCATTATTGCTGGATTATTTGTTGCGACATTATGAACTGTATGTATGGAGTTCCTTTTTTGGGATGATTATGGGTTCAATCTATTATATTTCAAAAGATTTTAACGATTGGAGACGCAGCAATATTATTGCGATGGCCATCGGAATTGCCGTTGGTGTTGCCATCAGTTTTATGAATCCGGCCAAAGAAAATGACAACCTGTGGTTTGTGTTTTTTTGCGGAATAATTGGGGTTACCGGAATGACATTGCCTGGACTTTCAGGGTCGTTTATCCTTATTTTAATGGGAAATTATGTGTTGCTCCTGGTAGATTCCGTTACCATGCTTTACAAAACCATCGCAGAGGTTTTTATGGGCGATTTTAGTTTTTTGGAAAGTGCGGTTCGTATCCGCTATCTTAAAATTATAGCCGTTTTTACGGTAGGCTCCGCTTTTGGTTTGGTGATAATTTCCCATATTTTAGGCTATGTGTTAAAGTTATGGCACCAAACTGTTACCGCAATCATTATTGGTTTTATAGCCGGCTCTTTGGGCATCGTTTGGCCATGGAAAAAGGTGGTTTACAAAATTGTGGACGGAAAAAATTTATTCGATATCAATGGTGATAAAGTCATTGAAAATTATAAAAGATATTTTCCCGATTTTTCGCAACAAGAAACCTGGATTGCCATTTTCTTTATTTTTGTGGGTGCTTTGCTGGTGCTGTTAATTGATAAATATGGATCAGATCGCTGAGCTCGTCGGCAAGAACATGCGCTCCCGCATGAAGGAGGTCAATTCTGCCGAGAAGATAATAAATGACGAGATGAAGTCATTTGACACAATCATCAAGAGAATGAGGGCAGAGCCTGTCGTAATGTCGGTGTTCAGGAATGTTGATGCGATAAGGGCGCGGGAACTGAAGAAGGCGTTAACTATGATTGGGAAACAGCTGGCGCCGGAGGAAGCCAAGATCCTAGAGCAACTTTCTTATGCCATTGTGGAGGGCATCCTTTCAACCCCCATGAATAATCTGCGAAAGGAGATAGAGGAGGGCGGCAATGAAGAGCTGATCAAAGTAGTGGCCAAGTTGTTCAAGTATGAAGAAAATCAATATCAACGACGGCACTAACGCTTTTCCAAATGTAAGACTTCGCCGTCTGAGAACAACGGCTGCTGTGAGGGAGCTGCTGCAGGAGACACGCATCTCACCTAAAGATCTAATAGCTCCAATATTCGTTCAGGAAGGGTTAAAGAAGACAGAAGAAATAACCTCGATGCCAGACATCCATCGCTTGCCGCTCTCCAAACTTGTTGTTGAGGTTGACCGCTTAATGGAGCTTGGTATCAGCGCGATCATCCTATTCGGTTTGCCTTTGAAGAAAGATACAAGTGCAAAAGCGGCCTTTAATGGTAGCGGCATCGTACAGAAGTCAATTGAACTTTTGCGCAAGCATTTTGGCAGCAAAGTGGCAATAATCACTGACGTTTGCCTATGCCAATATACTTCTCACGGGCATTGCGGACTTGTTGTAAACAAAAAGATAGATAATGACAAAACTATTGATGCTTTGGCAAAGGTAGCTGTTAGCCATGCAAGGGCTGGTGCAGACATTGTAGCACCTTCTGCAATGATGGACGGTCAGGTCCAAGCATTGCGGAGTGGCCTAGACGATGCTGGATTTATGGACGTAGCAATAATGGGATACTCTGCCAAGCAGGCATCCCCGCTTTACGCTCCCTTTCGCGACGCAGCAGATTCGGCTCCCGAGTTTGGCGATAGACGCACATATCAGATGCCTTTCTCCAATGCAAGGGAAGCTATGCGTGAAATAGAGACAGATATTGCAGAGGGAGTTGACATTGTCATGATTAAGCCGGCCATACCATATCTAGATCTTGTATATATGGCCAGGCAGACCACCCACGTCCCCATATGTGCTTACAGTGTGTCTGGAGAGTATGCG
>JACUUQ010000195.1 GCA_014859175.1 Lutibacter sp.
TAATAGTTCTAATCTTCCTGTTAGCATTAAAAATGAACAAAACCATTTCGCTGGGATGGATAAGTGCGCATAATTGTCAACTGGCCCTAATGTCCCAATAGCCGGACCAATATTTCCAAGTGATGAAGCAGCAGCGCCAATAGCCGACATAAAGTCTAGCCCAAACAACGTTAAAATTACCGAGCTTACAATAAAAATAAGCATATATAATATAAAAAATGACAAGATGTTATAGATAATTGTTTTTGGAACACCGCCGCCATCATAACGCACCGGAATTATGGCATTTGGGTGCAATAATTTTTTAAATTCGTAAAAGCTGCTTTTAATCATGATCACCTGGCGAACTATCTTGATTCCGCCGCTTGTTGAACCTGCGGATCCGCCAATAAAAAACAATGAAAATATTAGCATTGTGGCGAAAGAACTCCACATCGTATAATCAGCTGTAATAAATCCGGTGGTTGTCAATACCGATGTCACTTGAAATGCGGCTTGCCTAAAGGCGCTTTCAGTTTCACCCAAAGGCTTTGGATGATTTACGCTGGTTACCAGATTCGGATCTTGAAAGTTTACAATAATAATGGTTATTAAAAGAGTCAATCCTATGACACCAAAGAAGTAGTACTTAAACTCCTCGCTTTTAAAAATTTTGTAAACCTTTCCTTTTAAAACAAAATAAGTCAACACAAAATTTGTTCCGGCAATAAACATAAATAGGATTATAATGTATTGTATAATTGGTTGTCCGTTCCAATAGGCAACACTTGCGTTTTTTGTTGAAAATCCGCCTGTGCTCATCGTGGCCATCGCATGGTTAATGGAATCATACCAGTTCATCCCGGCAATTTTAAGCAGCAAAAATTGTGTAATGGTCAATAAAAAATAAATAATCCACAATCTTTTTGCGGTTTCTGTGATTCTTGGGTGCATTTTATCAGCCGATGGGCCTGGTGCTTCCGCCATAAAAAGCTGCATTCCTCCAATGCCCAGCATCGGTAAAATTGCGACGGTTAAAACAATAATTCCCATACCGCCAATCCAATGTGTGGCGCTGCGCCAAAATAAGATGCCTTTGGGCATCACTTCAATATCAGTTAAAATAGAAGCACCGGTAGTGGAATATCCGGAAAGTGTCTCGAAAAACGCATCAACATATACAGGAATGGCATCTGTAAAAACGTAAGGTAACGTTCCCGTAACGGTTAGCATTAACCAGCCCAAAGTCACAATTAGATAGCCTTCTTTTTTTCCAAGATTTTTCTTGGCGTTTCTGTTAAAAAACCAAAGCAAAAAACCAATGGCAATTGTAGTAACTCCGGCATAAAATATTCCCCATTTTTCAAATTCACCATAATAAATACTAAAAGGTACGGCAAATAACATAACTACCCCATTTAGCATGGAGGTTAATCCCAGAAAGCTAATAATGATTTGTATGTTTAGGTTTTTCATGCTTAGTTGAAGAGTTTTTCAACCATTTGGATGGCTTCCGGCAAACAAAATACGATAGCTTTGTCTCCGGCTAAAATTTGAAAATCACCAAAAGTCATATGTGCAACGCCGTCTCTAATGACGCCCCCAAATACGGCTTTTCTGGTAAGATTTATATCCTTTATTAATTTTTTCGTCACCAAAGAATTTTCCTTTACCCTAAATTCCAAAACTTCGGCATCAACATTGTGGAGGTTGGCAAGTTTTAAAACTTCACCTTTACGGACATATTTAAAAATGGCGCTTGCGGCCAATAATTTTTTATTGATTAAAGTGTCAATTCCTATGGTTTGGGAAATATTGATATAGTCCATGTTTTCAACCAAGGCAATAGTTTTCTTAACGCCTTTGGATTTTGCGACCAGGCATGACATAATGTTGGTTTCAGAATTGCCTGTTACGGCAACAAAAGCATCCATTTCTGAAATATTTTCTTCTTCCAAAAGTTCAACAATCCTTCCATCGCCCCAAATAATTAAAGCATTTGGCAGTTTCTCAGCCACTTCTTTGGCTCTTTCTTTTTCTATTTCAATAAGTTTAACATTAAAATTACTTTCACATAAATTTCTTGCTGCTTTAATCCCAATTTTACCGGCGCCTAAAATCATCACATCTTTTACGCCGAAGGGTATTTTACCCATTAATTTATAAAGTTTTTTTATACTTACTTTTGGGGCAGAGAAATAAATTTGATCTTTGGCGCGATAAACCGAGTTTCCTCTGGGAATAATCGTTTCGCTGCTGTTTTCGGGCTTGATGGCAATGGTGATAAAGTCAACATCCGAAAAGCGTTCGCGAGCCTGCTGTACCGTTAAATTTATTAATGGAGAATGATATTCTAAAGTGCTTCCTAAAATATTTAGCGTTCCGTTTTCAAATTCAATAGTGTCATTAAATGCCGATTGGTGCAACAGCATTTTAATTTCATCGGCCGCCAATTCCCCGGGGGAAATCATACTGTCAATGCCCAATTCGGCAAAATCAATTTCGGAATTTACCGTGAATTCATGGTTTGAAACCCGTGCAATCGTTTTTTTTGCGCCTAATTTTTTTGCCAGCACGGCTAAGGTGAAATTCGTGTTTTGGGATTCTGTTACCGCTAAAAAAATATCGGCCTTGTCAATGTTAATTTCTTTTAAAAGCTTTATGGAAGTGGCGTCACCTTTTTTTGTGATTACATCAATATGGTTGCTGGCATACTCAAGTTTTTCAAGATTTGTGTCTACTAAATAAATATCTTGAGACTCAAAAGAAAGCAGTTTTGCCAAATGGAAACCAACATCTCCGGCACCAGCAATAATTATTTTCATATTCAGAATATTTACGCAAAGATATAATCTTATATTTGATAAAAAAATTTGCAATGGAATACAAGAATACCTCAATGTCCATAAAAACTTGGGCCGAAGACGACAGACCAAGGGAAAAGCTCTTATTGAAAGGAAAATCCGCATTGTCAGATGCTGAATTAATTGCCATTTTAATTGGTTCGGGCAGCAGAAATGAGACTGCAGTAGCTTTAGCCAAGAAAATTTTGGCTTCAATCGACAATAATTTAAATAAATTAGGGAAAATGTCGGTGGCCGATTTGCAAAAATTTAAGGGAATTGGCGAGGCTAAAGCCATTTCTATCATCACTGCATTGGAACTTGGTCGCAGAAGAAGGCTTGAAGAAGCTATGGAATTGCCACAAGTTACCGGCAGTAAAGCCATTTTTGACATCATGCAACCGCTTATTGGAGAATTGCATCACGAAGAGTTTTGGATTGTTTATTTAAACAATTCCAACAAAGTTTTACACAAGGAACAGTTAAGCAAAGGCGGATTGACAGGTACTTTGGTTGATGTTAGGCTGGTTTTTAAAAAAGGAATTGAATTGTTTTCAACCGCCATTATTTTATGCCATAACCATCCTTCCGGAAAATTACAGCCCAGCCAGGCCGATAAATCAATAACCGGCAAATTAAAACTAGCCGGAGAAACGTTGGACATAAAAGTGCTCGATCATATAATTATTACCGAAAATGCGTATTTTAGCTTTGCCGATGAAAATTTGTTGTAGGGACAAGTCGTGACTTGTCCGTTCTAAATCCAACATTCATCAAATAGAACGATTTAACAAATAAACAAATACACAATTAATGCTGCTCATTTACACGCATAAAATAACGCCAAGAATCAACTATATTTTTAAACATTTTTTTGGCAGAATATTAAAAATACCAGTCACATTTACCACAAAAGTCAATGAGTTTGTGGCGCATAACGGGCCAAAAATAACCTATTCTAAATCCCCTTTGGGCGCTGAATTTTTTATTCGGAGCCACGATTTGTTATTTGAGCAGGGCATTAATGATATTGATATCAAGATTTATGAATGGGATGAGGTTCCTTGTTTTTTTCCGACCAAAGAATCTTCAATGATTCCTTTTGATATTTTTGCGGCAAGTTTTTATCTAATAAGCAGGTATGAAGAGTATTTGCCCCACGTACAAGATGGGCACGAGCGATTTTCAGCAGTGGAAAGTTTGGCCTATAAAAACGGATTTTTAGAAAAACCGTTGGTTGATATTTGGGCTTTTAAATTTTTGGAATTGCTAAAAATTAAATTTCCAAATTATAATTATGTAAATAAAGAGTTCAAATTAATATCGACCGTCAATGTTGATATGGCATATGTTTACAAACATAAAGGTGTTATAAGAACAACGGGCGGATTTTTAAAGGATTTGTTGAATTTTAAATTCATAAATTTCCGAAACCGATTGCTTACCGTTTTAAATTTCAGAAAAGATCCGTATGACACTTTTTCAACACTGTTAAAAATTAAATCGGAACATAATGTGGACACCATTTTTTTCTTTTCGATAGGAGATTATACCACTTTCGACAAAAATATTTCCTCTTCAAACATTAATTTCAAATCCTTAATAAAATCCGTGGCAGATTATGCGCAAGTTGGTTTGCAACCTTCTTATTTTACTTTTAAAAACACGGAAAAACTGAAAAAAGAAAAATTGAGGTTGGAATATATCATCAACAGGCCGGTAAACTGTTCTCGCCAACATTATTTGCGCTTAAGTTTGCCTGATACTTACCAAAATTTGCTGGATATAGATTTGAAGGAAGATTATACGATGGGTTACGAAAAATCAGTCGGTTTTAGGGCAAGCACCTGTACCCCGTTTTATTTTTATGACTTGGATTTTGAAATTCTGACACCTTTAAAAATATTTCCTTTTTCAGTTATGGATGTAACTTTAAAACATCATATGCAACTTTCAAATGAAGACTGTTTGGCGAAAATTTTGGCTTTAAAAAATGAAGTGCAAAAAGTTAATGGCACATTTATTTCAGTTTTTCATAATGAAACTTTAAATGAAGATGAATATTGGAATGGCTGGACAACTATTTATAAAGCAACCATTACCTAAAAAATTAAACCAAATCCTTATAATTTTTTTGCTGTTAAATGTATCTAAATTTGTAAAAATGTTTTGTTATTATATAATTTTAAGCGCAATTTAAGTACATTGTGCAAAATAATATAGATGAAACGAGCC
>JACUUQ010000196.1 GCA_014859175.1 Lutibacter sp.
ATATTTGTATTGAAACCACCACACCAAAATTGATTGTGGTTTTTTATAATGATACAATTCCTGCCACAAAAAAGGCGGTTACATCGTTAACGGTTTCAGCAGACAGCCTGGGTAATCTTTATGAAAACAAATCACTTGATTCTATTGCAATTCCTTTGGATTTGACAAAAAACAGCACGTTCTATAAATTTAAATCGGGTGCAATCATTGATTCGATCAATTTTACGTACGAAAGAAAAGATGTTTTTGTTTCCCGTTCCTGCGGCTATAAAACCATTTTTGAAAACTTCAAAATAGAAAGCAGAACCGGAAACTGGATAAAAAATGATACCCTTAAAAATTTAACCATAGAAAATGAAACAGCAGCACATCTTACTATTTTTCATTAGTCTCTTTGTTTCGGTAACCATAAATGCCCAGCAAAAAAAAGATACCGTTAAAACAAAAGAAAGTTATGGCATTCGGGTCGGCGTTGATTTAAGCAAACCTATAATTTCTTTTATGGAAGAAGATACGAAAGGATTGGAAGTGGTGGGTGATATGCGTATTTTAAGAAACTATTATGCAGCCGTTGAATTGGGTTTTGAAGATAAAATTTCAAAGGAAGATTATATGACTTTTACCACAAAAGGCACTTATTTAAAAGCCGGAGTGAATTACAATGCCTATAAAAATTGGAAAGGAATGACCAATGAAATTTATGTTGGGATGAGATATGGATTTAGTTTATTTAGCCAAACTTTAAACAGTTACACACCAAATGTTAAAGGAACTTATTTTATTCCGGATGAAGTTTTGCCTGGTACAGCGTTTAATGATTTATCGGCTCATTGGGCCGAATTGGTTTTTGGAATAAAGGCAGAAACGCTTAAAAACGTATATTTGGGTTTTAGTTTTAGTTTTAAAACAATGGTAAGCACTAAAGAGCCTGATAATTTTAAAAATCTTTATGTTCCGGGTTTTAACCGCGTTTATTTAAACGATACCGGATTTGGCATGAATTATACCTTAAGTTATTTAATTCCAATCATTAAAAAAGAAAAGTAATTTTCAAAAACTCAAAATTTAAATCCTTTTTGGCTTATGAAAAATATTCCAAGTGTAGATTTGTCCGATTTCTTGTCGGAAAACCCTGCAAGAAAACAAAAATTCATTAAAAAAATAGGAGAAGCTTATGAAGAAATTGGCTTTGTTGCGCTTCGCGGACATTTTTTGTCGGATGAACTGACCGAAAATTTATACAAAGAAGTGAAAAATTTTTTCGATTTGCCCGATGAAATTAAGCAATCTTATGAAATTGAAGGAATTGGCGGACAAAGAGGTTATACTTCCTTCGGAAAAGAAAGCGCAAAAGGTAAAAAGGAAGGTGATTTAAAAGAGTTTTGGCATTTCGGACAAGAAGTTGAGGGAAATGAAGCTTTAAAAGCGGAATATCCAGAAAATGTTATTGTAAAGGAACTTCCTGATTTCAACAGTGTTGGCATGGAAGCTTATAAAATGCTTGAAAAAACTGCCATTTATGTGTTGCGGGCTTTGGCTTTGTATGTTGGTTTGGATGAAATGTATTTCGATAAATACGTAATTAACGGAAACAGCATTTTGCGCCCAATTTACTATCCGCCAATAGTTGGTGAACCAAAAGGCGCTGTTAGGGCGGCTGCGCACGGCGATATCAATTTAATCACGCTTTTAATGGGCGCATCATCGGCAGGGTTGGAAGTTCAAAATAAAAAAGGCGATTGGATTCCCGTAACTTCTTTGCCGGAACAATTGGTGGTGAATGTAGGCGATATGCTTGAAAGATTGACCAACAACAAATTGCGTTCGACCATTCACCGAGTGGTGAATCCGCCACGTGAAGATTGGGGGAAACCTCGTTATTCAATTCCATTTTTCACCCATCCAATAAGTGAAATGAAATTGAATTGCTTGGAGGAATGCATTGATGATTTGCGTCCGAAAGTGTATGATGATATTACTGCGGGGGAATTTTTAAATGAACGTTTAAGAGAATTAGGATTGATAAAATGATGTTTAATAAAGAAGTTTCAGTTTTTACATTTGGCTTGTTTCTGATTTTGGCAGGCGCTATTTCTAAACTGTTTAATTGGCCTCAAGCAAATTTGGTAATGGCAATCGGACTCGTTTTTGAACTTTTGGCAGCCTTGTTATTTGCTTGGAAAAAGGTTAATAATAAATAATGTTTCCCTAATTTAGCCTATATTTTTTGCGTAAATATGAGTAAGAAAAAATTAAACAGTTTAGAAGATTTGGGCGGATTTGTTTTTTCCACAAATGACAACTTCGAATTTGAAAAAGCGGAAGAACAAGCTTTGTTGCCACCGAAAAAGCAGTTCTTGGAAGCTAAATTCTCTAACAAAGGAAGAGGAGGAAAGACAGTTACCGTGATTACTGGTTTTGTGGGTGCTGAAGAGGATTTAAAAAATCTGGGAAAACTGTTAAAAACCAAATGCGGTGTTGGCGGAAGCGTAAAAGACAATGAAATTATCATTCAGGGTAATTATAGAGATAAAATAATGGAAATCCTTAAAAATGAAGGATATAATATAAAACGCGTAGGCGGATAAATTATGAATAAAATAGCAGCATCAGAATTAATTCTGAACCCAGATGGAAGTGTGTATCACTTAAATTTAAAACCTGAAAATATCGCCACAAGCATTATTTTTGTTGGCGACCAAAACCGAGTGCCTAAAATAGCCGCACACTTTGAATCTATTGAATTTGAAACCCAAAAAAGAGAATTCAGAACCATAACAGGAACTTATAAAGGCACTAAAATCTCTGTAATTTCAACCGGTATTGGCCCTGACAATATTGATATTGTGATGAATGAGCTCGACGCTTTGGTAAATATTGATTTAAAAACACGCACCCTAAAAACAACGCATACCAAATTAAATATTGTAAGAATCGGCACTTCAGGATCTTTGCAAAGCAATATTCCTGTGGATAGTTTTGTGTTGGCAACATACGGATTGGGGTTTGACGGATTGCTTCATTCTTACGATTGCGAGCATATTTTAGAAGCCGAAATGGAAGATGCTTTTATAAAACACACCAATTGGAGTCCGCGAAAATCAAGGCCTTATTTGGTAAAAGGAAGTGAATTATTGATGCAAAAATTGAAAAGCGACAAAGTTTTTATCGGCGTTACTGCAACAGCAGGTGGTTTTTACGGTCCGCAAGGGCGCGTGCTTCATTTGGCGATTCAAGATCCATCATTAAACAGCAAAATTGACAATTTTGAATTCGATGGTTACAAAGTGACGAACCTTGAAATGGAAACTTCTGCCATTTACGGACTGGCGAAATTATTGGGCCATGAAGCTTGTTCCATGAATGCCATTATTGCCAACAGGGCCAACGGTACTTTTAGTGAAGACCCATACAAACCTGTTGAAGAGTTGATTGTTTATACCTTAAACAAATTAATTTCATAAAATAATTGTTATATTTCAACGTTTTTAAAATATTAATATCATATAGAAAATGAAAAAAATAGCTTTATACACCTTAGGAATGGCATTCGCAGTACTATTGTTTAGTTCGTGCAATGCTTCCAAAAAAGGCTGCGGATTAACAAGTGACGCAAATAAAATGGAACAAACCACTTCAAATAGAGCGATGGTTAAGGCTGAAGTTTAATGATACTATCACATAATTTAAAATAAAAATCCACCTTGATGTGGATTTTTATTTTGATAAACAATAGTGTAATGATTAAATATTTGTAATACTTTCATTTTAGGCGAAAGTATGTATCTTTGCATCAGAATAAAAAAAACAAGAAAATGGATAACGGATTATACGCAAAATTTAACACCTCAAAAGGTGAAATACTGGTTAGTTTAGAATTTGAAAAAACACCGGGAACAGTGGGGAACTTTGTTGCTTTGGCTGAAGGAAATATAGAAAACAACTCAAAACCTCAAGGAACGCCTTATTATAACGGATTGAAATTTCACAGGGTAATTCCAGATTTTATGATTCAAGGCGGCTGTCCGTTAGGAACTGGAACAGGTTCGCCTGGTTACAGTTTTGCCGATGAATTTCACCCAGATTTAAAACATGACAAACCAGGAATTTTATCGATGGCAAATTCTGGTCCTGCTTCAAACGGAAGCCAGTTTTTTATTACGCACGTTGCTACGCCTTGGTTAGACAATAAACACACAGTTTTTGGAAAAGTTGTTGAAGGGCAGGATGTTGTTGATGCGATTAAACAAAATGACTTATTGGTTTCTCTTGATATTATTCGAGTGGGTGAAGCAGCAGAAAAATTTAATGCGGTGGAAGCTTTTAGAACTTTTGAAGGTTCAAGACTAAAAAGAGAAGAAGAAGCAAAAAAAGCAATGGCCGCCCAAATGGATAAAATTGCTGCCGGTTATGATGAAACGCCAAGTGGATTGCGTTATAAAATTTTACAGGAAGGCACAGGCAAAAAAGCTGCCAAAGGAAGTGTGGTTTCTGTGCATTATAAAGGGCAATTATTGGACGGAACTGTTTTTGATTCTTCCTATCCGCGCAAACAACCAATCGATTTTGAATTGGGAGTTGGACAGGTTATTTCAGGATGGGATGAGGGAATTCAATTATTAAGAGTTGGGGATAAAGCACGTTTTGTGATTCCTTCAGCATTGGCTTATGGAAGTCGTGGTGCCGGTGGGGTTATTCCTCCAGATGCGACCTTAATTTTTGATGTAGAGTTGATGAAGGTTTCATAAAATATTTTATATAGAAATTCTTAAAAGCATTGATTAATTTCAATGCTTTTTTTTTAGTCTTTTTGGGAGTGTAATATTCGAAAACATAAGATATTCGGCATTTAAATTAAAATTGCAGCAATGAACCGAGCCATAACAAATTTTGAGACACACAGAAATGATTAATGGCGACTGCATCTGTACCAATAAAAAATAAAATATAAACAGATGAACCGAGCCATAACAAATTTTGATACACACAGAAATGATTAATGGCGAACAGCAGCTG
>JACUUQ010000197.1 GCA_014859175.1 Lutibacter sp.
CTTGATATACTGTAACAGCAAGGTGGTTTTTCCAATTCCACGAGCGCCCTTAATGCCTATTAGCCTTGAATTCCAGTTGATTTCACCCATGATACCACGCACAAAAGAGGTGTTTGTTGCGTGTAGTTTTTGTCGGTATTTTTCAAATAGGCTTTCCATTTTGTTTAGTCTAAGCTACAAATTTATATAAATATTGTTTATTACAGTAAACAATTAGTACATTATTTTAATTTTATTGGGCAATATTAATTTATATGATTGTCGTCATATTAAATTTTTAAAAGCTCCTATGGAACGATTATCTTTTCATAAAACACCAAACTCTGTTTTGCCACCACTTCTATACTGAATTTTTGTGCCACCTTTCGCTTTGCGGATGTTCCAAATTGCTTTTGCAAATTAGGATCTTCCAATAAAGTGACTATTTTATTTGCGTAGGTTGCGTGGTTCTCCGGATTTACCAGAAATCCTTCCACCCCATCTTCTATCATTTCGGTTGCCCAGCCAATATTGGAGGCCACAATGGGTTTTTGCATGGCCATGGCTTCCAGCCAGGAAACCGGCAGCGCCTCCGCAAATGTAGGAAATACACAAACAGTTGCCTGTTCTATGTGTTTTTTTATTTCCCCATAAGGCACGCCCCCTAAATAAGTTACTTTAGGTGATGCTTTTGGGCTGAAC
This sequence comes from Lutibacter sp., assembly GCA_014859175.1. Classification (GTDB taxonomy): domain Bacteria; phylum Bacteroidota; class Bacteroidia; order Flavobacteriales; family Flavobacteriaceae; genus Lutibacter. The sequence continues at coordinate 682 of JACUUQ010000197.1, forward strand.
AATGCCTGCATCATAGCCCAGGTAGAACTGTTTCCGGAAACAATATCAGGGGCATCCCTACCCACCAATAACAGTTGGGCTTCAGGGTTTTGTTCCACCACTTGATTGAAGATTAAGGGAAGTTCTAAGAGGCCTTTTTTACGGATTAGGGTGCCGAAGTAAAGTACCCTATTGTGATTTAAGTTATTATCAACAGGTTGCCGCGTCGCTGTCGCTTCTCGCAATGACGGGCTCTCTTTTTCATTTGAATTTCTACTAAACAAACTTATATCTACCGCATTGGGGATGATTGTGAAATTTTTATTTAAACCGAATAGCTGGTTGGTGAGGTTGGCGGTAAATTGGCTGACGGAGATTAAGCCATCTGTATTTTGCAGGGCCCTTCTTTCGTGAAATTTATTGATTCCTTTTACGGGACGCCCGTCCAAATGGCAAAAATAGGTATCGGAGCCGTTGAGTCTTATGACTATCGGACATTTTTTTGGTTTGATAAAGGAGGTAATGCCCGTCCAGTCTGGCGCTTCCACCAAATCGATTTCCTGATTGGCATACAATTCATCAATGATGCGCTCAAGTTTCTTACGGGTCAGCCACCAGGACAAGCCTTTCAGTTTTATATTTTTTATTTGCTGTACCACGATGCCATTATCATCAAACACCGCGTCTTCTTTTTGTCCGTACACCAAAATACGTACCGCACAGCCCTGCGCCAACAATCCAACCGCCAAATTTTTGATGCTGGTGCCAATACCGCCTGAGTTGCCTGTTTTGGCATGGGGGTATTCGGGGGTGAGAAAGGCTATTTTCATAATTGTATTTGTATATGTTCTTCTACCATTTTAGCTAAACTAAAATCATTTTTAATTTACAGACTAAAGTCTTTATCTATTTTAAATTTCCTCGATCCGCAAAGTCTCCGACTTTGAGGATGTGATAAAAGGTCTCTGACCTTTCATTTACCAATTATAAATATTAGTAATCGAAGCTTTTTTTAAAACATCAATTACTGGATTATCTAATTTTGTAATTTCTATTATTCCTATGTCATTTACATAATTTGAGGCACTAGAATAAATATAATGAGAAGCTTTTGAAACAATACCTGCTCGAACTGGATTCAAATGAATATAGTCTAATTTTGACCAAATAAATTTTTCTGAATAGATTTCTTCAGGATGATTCCCGTATTGCCAAAACTGATATTTTTCGTTTCGGCTGTGGCTTTTACAAGCAAACTCAAACCGTTTTAGCATCCAATCGGCTCTACTTTCGGGTTCAGTTGCAATTTTACTCAAAATAGTTTTTGCCGTAAACTTCTTAAAATCTCTAATCAAATCTGATAGTTTACTATGTTCAGATTGAATAATCAAATGAATGTGATTAGACATTATTACATATCCATACAAAATCATCCCTTTGTTTTTTATACAAAATTCCAGACTTTCAATGATGCAATCTTTATTTGATTTTCTAGAAAACACATCTACCCAATCTATAACTGTGGCCGTTATAAAATGAGGTTTTGATTGATCTCTAATGATGTATCCTTCTTTATCTATCATAAACTTTTTTTATTGTGCAGTCGGAGACTGAATAACACATCCTCAAAGTCGGAGACTTTGCGGAGCGGGGCGGGTACCTGAACTCCTCATAGGTTTGCTTCGTCCCGAAAACTTTAGGTCCTCGCAATAACGGGGAGTCATTATTTTTTTCTATTTGTCATCTGTTTAATATTTGCAAATATTCTGTAACCATTTTATCTATCGTAAAATGTTCTTCAATTAATTTTCGGGTATTGGCCGTTATTTTTTTATTTCCCAAATAAACTTCTTGTAACAACTTGGCAAATTGCTTAATATTCTTTGCTTCAAAAATATAGCCATTTACATTATTTTTAATAGCTTCTTCATTGCCGCCCACATTGGTGGTGATTACGGGAACATTGGCTGCCAAACTTTCCAAAATAGACAGGCTAAAACATTCCATATACGTGGGCTGCAGCATATAATCATAGTTACCATACAAGGATTTGAGTTGCGAAGTACTGCCTTTAAAATTGAAACAATTATCGAGATTTAATTCTTGAACCATCAATTCCAACGCTGTTCTATAAGGGCCATCTCCATAAATGTCAATTTTAAGTTCCTTTTTTATGGACTCAGGCAATAAAGCAACTGCCTTGATTAAATCCTGGATGCCTTTTGAAAACCTTAAATGAGAAGCCACCAAAAATGTTGGTTTATCATAAGACCTGTTGGTTCTTGTTTTTATTTCTGCCGTATTGATGCCATTGTAAATCACCTGAGTTTTGGGTTGGATGTGCTTTCCAAAATCTTTTAGCAATTCTTTGACGGTATATTCAGATACGCCTATAAACAAATCAATAGATCGGCTAAACAACAGTCCTTTGATTCTTTTTTTAATTTTCTTTATAACAGGATAGCCTTCCAAAGGGCGCGGATTGTGGTCTACCCCAACGATTGTTGCCTTGGACACTTGCTTTACCTTATAAAAAAAGGGCGTGCACAATTCCAAAAAGTGGGTGATGATGTGGGTATATTGGGTATCAGCTTGACTTAAATTTTCCAGAAAAAAGGCTTCAATGCTTTTGGCAGAATCGTATTTAATGGTCATTGATTTATAGTTTCCGTGGGTTGCCCCATTAGGAAAAAACCAATCCACCTCAATGTTACTTTCCTTACATTTTTGGTCAAACTGCCAAAAAAAAGTATCCATGCCGCCTACCCTTTCCGGCAGCAATTCGTAATTGCAGAGGACCGCTAATTTCTTTGGCTTAGTCATTATTGCTCTGCAATTTTATTTTCCAAAATCCTCTTGTGCCACCTATACGCTCTATATATCCTTTTTCTTTTAATATTTCAATGTGCTTTAAAACAGCCGATTTATTAATATTTAATTGTTTAGCAATAGTTCGATAACTTATTTTGCTGTCCTGTTTTAGAACATCTAATACTTCGTTTTGTCTTTGGGTTAATTCCAAAATTTGACTTGTAATTTCTACTGCACCACCTATTGCACCACCCATTGCACCACCTATTTGACCACCTGAAATAGTATCATCCTCTTTGTCAATTAGAAAGGTCATACGTAGAAAATTTTCAGAGAATTTGAAACAGGCTTTATCATAATATTCTAAAATTCTTGGTACGCCAGAGCCCAATTGCTCTACCATATCTAAATCCTTAAAAATTCGCATCAATTCTTTGTTGCGAGGAATAGAAACCCCTTCAAAAAATTCTTCTTGATTCAAAGTATCGGTTAATCCTCCAGCAGACGTGATTTCTATTCTATCATCAAATAGTTCAAATTTGGGAGGAACTTCATTCGTATAATCGTTGTGAATAATCGCATTTATAACTGCTTCTCTCAAAGCTATTGGATTCCATAATCGCTTGTTTTCTCGTTCTTTGTATGTAATTTTAGAACGTGTTTTGTTTTCTAATTCTAATTTATCCAAAACTTGTTTGGTTGCTTTTACTAATGAACAGTAGCCATATTCGTTGTTTTCGACTAAATTCACTCGGTTGAGACCTTTGTATTTGGCAACTTTGATAGAGGTTCCGTTATGGTCTGCCAATAAATAGGCGGCATAATTCAAATAACCATCTTCGTTAAGCAATTCGAGATTTTGTGCAAATTTATCATTGAGTTTTCTATCTATTGCTTCATAATATATTTTAAGTTGTTCGAAGCTTAAATCCTGCCTGTTCGATTTTATCTTGCTGATAGAATTTCGAGTGCGTTTGGCAAAAAACTCGTCAATTATTTTTTGAGGCATAGGCTCGGATGCAGAACCAATTCTCATAAAAGTCCCTTTTTCGGTCATTCCAAATTTTCGTAAAAAGTAAGGCTTCTCTGAACCACTTGCCACTATTATTTTTATAATATCAAGTCCCTCTTTTATTTCGCTAACCACATCAAACAAGCCCATACAGGAGGGTGAAATATTGTGTTTCAATCGGTCTTTAATTTTGAGTTGGTCGCCGTCAGAATCTGTAACTCCTATAATTTTACCTTGCTTATTGATACCAATATAAATCAAACCACCTTCTCGATAATTTAAAAAAGCAATGACTTCTTTTTCTAAATTTTCTGTTAGCTCTTGTTTATATTCTATGCGATTGGTTTCAGTCATTTTATATGTTTTATTTTGCAAAGAATAGCGATTTTTTTTGTTTAGTCATTGATATGGGATAAAATAGTAGCAATTCTTTTGCTGGTACCCACCAACGCTGCGCTGATTTGCAAATCAATCATAGCTTTTCGCTGTGCCGTTCTTTCTGCTGGATTTGTCAGTGCTTCATTCATTTA
>JACUUQ010000014.1 GCA_014859175.1 Lutibacter sp.
AGGGACAGGTCGCGACCTGTCCGTTCTAAAAGTTTGGGCAAATTGGCTATTAAAAAATAATGGTATTTCAAAAATCGTAAAGCAAAATAATGTTTTCAAAAACCATAAATTTGGAAGAACTGTCTGCAATCATTGAAGGTGAAGTGCATTTTGACAATTTGCACAAAAGCATTTATGCAACCGACGCTTCTGTTTACAGGAAAATTCCTTTGGGTGTAGCGTATCCTAAAAACAATGAGGACCTCAAAAAAATTATTCATTTCGCCTCAAAAAACAACATTACATTAATTCCAAGAACTGCCGGAACTTCCTTGGCCGGACAATGTGTTGGTGAAGGCTTAATTGTGGATGTTTCCAAACATTTCACAAAAATTTTGGGCTTTGATGAACAAAAAAAAACCGTGACAGTCCAGCCCGGAATTATACGTGACGAACTCAATATTTTTTTAAAACCTTACGGATTGTTTTTCGGCCCAAACACTTCAACAAGCAACAGATGTATGATTGGCGGTATGGTTGGCAACAATTCATCCGGCACCACCTCCATAAAATATGGCGTTACGCGCGATAAAGTCCTTGAACTAAAAACAATTTTAAGCGATGGTTCAGAAGTTGTTTTTAATGAAATGAACACGGCTGAATTCAATCAAAAAAGAATGGGAAGCTCTTTGGAAAATAAGATTTATCAAACCATTTTTAATGAACTTTCGAATACAGAAAATCAACAGGAAATTTTAAAGGAATTTCCAAAAAAGGAAATCCACCGAAGAAATAATGGTTATCCAGTTGATGCTTTGTTGAATTTTGAACTTTTTGGCGGAACAAAAAACACCATAAACTTGGCAACTTTGTTAACCGGAAGCGAAGGCACTTTGGCTTTTACCACTGAAATTACCCTTCAGCTAAATGATTTGCCGCCGGCAAAAAATATGATGGTGGTCGCACATTTTAACAGCATTCAGGAAAGTATGGAAGCGGTGGTTGTGGCCATGAAACACAATTTATACACTTGTGAATTGATGGATAAAACCGTTTTGGATTGCACCAAAAACAACCGGGAGCAGCTCAAAAACAGGTTTTTTGTTGAGGGCGATCCAAAAGCGCTGTTGATGTTGGAAATCTGCACAAATTCAGCCGAAGAATCCAATAAACTGGCAGATAAACTCATAGAAGATTTAGAAAAAAACAACTTTGGTTACGCCTATCCAAAATTAATTGGACAGGAAATAAATCAGGCTGTTGAACTCCGAAAAGCCGGATTGGGATTGCTGGGCAATATTGTTGGCGACAAAAAAGCGGTTGCCTGTATTGAAGATACGGCAGTTGAAGTAAAAGATTTACCAAATTATATTGCCGAATTTTCTGAAATGATGGAAAATTTTGGGCAAGATACTGTTTATTATGCGCACGCCGGAGCCGGAGAATTGCATTTGCGTCCGATGTTGAATTTAAAAAAGAAAGCGGATGTTGTTTTGTTTCGGGAAATAACCACAAAAACGGCAAAGCTCGTTAAAAAATATGGCGGTTCTTTTAGCGGAGAACACGGCGATGGCATTGTTCGCGCAGAGTTTATTCCGTTAATGATTGGTGAAAAAAATTACGAATTGCTAAAACGCATCAAACATACTTTCGATCCAAATGCTATTTTTAACAAAGGAAAAATTGTAAACCCTTTTCCGATGGATGAAAGTTTGCGCTATGAAATTGACCGAATAGAACCAGAAATAAAAACCATTCAGGATTTTTCAGACAGCGAAGGAATATTAAGAGCCACAGAAAAATGCAATGGATCCGGCGACTGCAGAAAACTGCCATCGGCCGGCGGAACAATGTGTCCGAGTTACAGAGCCACAAGAAATGAAAAAGATACCACAAGAGCCAGAGCCAATGCTTTACGGGAATTCTTGACAAATTCAACAAAAGAAAATAAATTTAACCATAAAGAATTGTACGACGTTTTTGATTTGTGTTTAAGTTGCAAAGCCTGCGCCAGCGAATGTCCGAGCAATGTTGATATCGCAGCCTTAAAAGCGGAATTTTTATACCAATATTACAAAGAAAATAAAGTTCCCTTCAGAACGAAATTGTTCGCCAATAACGTAAAATACAACAAATTGGGAAGCCTCGCCCCTACTTTTGTTAACCTGATTTTAAACACCAGAATCACTAAAAAATTCATGGGAATTGCATCTGAAAGGAGCATTCCAAAACTGGCAAAAACCACCGTTTTTAAATGGTTCAAAAAAAATAAAAGCCGTTTGGTGACGCAGCCACATGAATATGGAGAAATCTATCTTTTTGTGGATGAATTCACCAATTATTATGATGCCAATATTGGCATAGACACCATTGAATTGCTCACAAAACTTGGTTATAAAGTTAACGTAACCAAGCATGAAGAAAGCGGACGCGGCTTTATTTCAAAAGGATTTTTGGATGAGGCAAAAGAAAAAGCCAATTTTAACGTGAACTTTTTTAAAGAACTCATTACAAAAGAAACGCCTTTGGTGGGAATTGAACCATCAGCGATTTTAACTTTTAGGGATGAATATTTAAGATTAGCCGATAACAAAGCGGCTGCAAAAAATATTTCAGAAAACACCTTTACCATTGAAGAATTTATCAAACAAGAATTTGAAAAAAATAATATATCAGCTTCAAGTTTTACGGCTCAAGAAAAAATCTTAAAAATACACGGACACTGTCAGCAAAAATCGTTAAGCAGCACAGAACCAACTTTTAAAATGCTTTCAATTCCAATAAATTATTCCGTAACCATCATAAATTCGGGTTGTTGCGGAATGGCGGGTTCTTTTGGGTATGAAAAAGAGCATTATAATATAAGCATGCAAATTGGTGAAGATACGTTATTTCCTAAAATCAGAAATACGGAAAACAGTACAATTATTGCCGCTGCGGGAACAAGTTGCCGTCATCAAATTATGGATGGAACCAACAGAATTTCCAAACATCCAATCACTATTTTAAGAGAAGCCCTTGTTTAAATGAAGTTAATTATTAGATCGTACAATTTACAATTAAAACATCCTTTTACCATTTCAAGAGGTACCAGAACTGAGATTCCTTCACTCATTGTTGAGCTTCAAGAAAATGGATTTTCGGGTTTTGGCGAAGCAACCGCAAACCCTTATTACCATACCACTGTTGAACAATTTGAAAAGGAATTAATTCAAAAACGTGCAATTATTGAAATCTGTTTAACCAAAACACCCGAAGAATATTGGGATTATTTGTATCCGCATTTTAAAAATAACATGTTTTTATTATGCGCTTTGGATGAGGCCTATACAGATTTATTCACACGAAAAAAAGGCGTTAAATTATACGAATATTGGGGTTTAGAACCTAAAAACCTTCCACAATCAAATTATACGATAGGAATTGATACCATAGAAAATATGGTAACAAAAATGAAAGAAATACCTTGGCCAATCTATAAAATAAAGTTAGGCACAAAAAACGATCTTGAAATTGTTACAGAATTAAGAAAACATACCGACGCCATTTTCAGAATTGATGCAAATTGCGGGTGGACCGTTACCGAAACCATAAAAAACTCCATAGAATTGCAAAAATTAGGCGTGGAATTTATAGAGCAACCGCTGGCATCCACCAACTGGAAAGGCGCTAAAATAGTTTTTGACAATTCCTATTTACCCATAATTGCCGATGAAAGTTGCCTTATTGAAAGTGATCTTGAAAAATGCCAAAACCATTTTCATGGAGTTAATATAAAACTGATGAAATGCGGCGGATTAACACCTGCCAAAAGAATGATTTCCAAAGCCAAATCTTTAGGGTTAAAAACGATGGTTGGCTGCATGACTGAATCTTCCGTTGGCATTTCTGCCATTGCACATTTAACCACGTTGCTTGATTACGTTGATATGGATGGTGCTTTATTGCTGAAAAACGACGTGGCTTCTGGCGTAAAAATAGAAAATGGCAACATTTTATTTTCAGCATTAAACGGAACCGGAGCACAAATAAAAGAATAAAAAATTATTAAAAAATGAAAAAAATAATCTTCGCAAGCATCTTCCTGTTTCTTGGAACTGGCTATGCACAACAAATTGATCCATTACTGACTTCCGATATAAAAAATCAAGAAAAATGGGTTGACGGCATTATGCAGAAACTTACATTAAAACAAAAAATAGGTCAGCTTTTTATGGTTCAGGCCTATTCAAACAGGGATGAAAAACATACTTCAGAAATCAAAAAAACGATTAAAAAATACCGTATTGGCGGACTCATTTTTATGCAGGGAACACCTGAAAAACAGGCTGAATTAACGAACAAATTCCAATCATTTTCCAAAACTCCTTTATTGATAGGGTTTGACGGAGAATGGGGTTTGAATATGCGATTGCAAAATTCATTTCGATATCCTTGGAACATGACTTTAGGGGCAGTTCAAGACAATAAATTAATTGAACAATTTGGAGCGCAATTAGGAGAACATTGCAAAAGAATTGGCATACATGTAAATTTTGCGCCAGTTGTTGACATCAACACAAATCCGGAAAATCCCATTATTGGCAACCGATCTTTTGGAGAAAATAAATACAATGTAACAGAAAAGGCAATTGCTTTTACAAATGGTATGCAAAGTACTGGAGTGCTTGCAAACGCAAAACATTTTCCGGGTCACGGAGACACTTCAACCGATTCTCATAAAACACTTCCATTTTTAGATTTTGATATTAAAAGATTGGATTCTATTGAGTTATATCCATATAAACAATTATTCAAAACCAATTTGGCAAGTATTATGATTGCACATTTAAATGTGCCTTCATTAGAACCAGAAAAAGGAGTGCCAACTTCAATTTCCCATAAAGTGGTAACTGAACTTTTAAAAGAAAAAATGGGTTTTAACGGCTTGATTTTTACGGATGCGTTAAATATGAAAGGCGCGGCAAATTTTGCCAAACCAGGAGATATTGATTTAGCTGCTTTTGAGGCAGGAAACGATATGTTACTGATTCCCGAAGATGTTGAAGTCGCCGTTAAAAAAATAAAAAAAGCCGTCAAAAAACATAAAATCAGTAAAGAACACTTAAACAATTCTGTTCAAAAAATATTAAAAGCAAAATACTGGGCTGGTTTAAATAATTTTTCAGCCATAAAAGAAGAAGGAATTCAAGAAGATATTATTACAATAAAAGACGAGTTATTGTACCGCTCTTTAATGAAAGAAGCGATAACCCTTGTTAAAAATAATAAAACCACCTTGCCAATTAAAGAATTGGCAAACAACAAAATAGCTTATGTAAAATTAGGAGACTCCGATAATTTTGACTTTACAAATACCTTAAAAAAATATACCGAAATTGATATTGTTTCGGATGAAAATTTAGCTGATTTACTTCAAAAACTAAAACCCTACAATACAGTAATCGTTGGTTATCATAAATCCAATGAAACACCTTGGAAAAGTTTTAAAATGTCACCTGAAGAGTTAATCTGGCTTCAGGAAATTGCTAAAAACCATATAGTAATATTTGACGTTTTCGCAAGTCCTTATACACTTTTAGACATACGTGATTTTGACTCCATTGATGCAATTTTGGTTTCTTATCAGAACAGTTCCGTATCTCAGGAAATTTCAGCACAAATCATTTTTGGCTCGATAGAGGCTAAAGGAAAGCTCCCGGTTTCCATTAAAAAAATATTTCCTGAAGGTACAGGAATAAACACAACAAATCTAATGAGACTCTCCTATTCAATTCCTGAAGAAGTTGGCATGAGCAGTAAGTTGCTTGAAAAGATAGATTCTGTCACCAAAATTGTTGTTGATTCTTTAATGGCGCCTGGCGGACAAGTATTGGTTGCCCGTTATGGAAAAGTAATTTACCATAAAAGTTTTGGATACCAAACCTATGATAAAAAACAAGCTGTAAAATTAACTGATTTGTATGATTTGGCTTCAGTAACCAAAATAATTGGAGCTTTGCCACTAATTATGAAAAGTGAAGAAACAGGATTGTTAAAATTAGATGAAACGCTGGGTGAACTTCTGCCCTACTTAAAAGGATCAAATAAAGATACCATTACTTTAAAAGAGGCTTTATCACATGTGGCTAAAATAAAACCTTGGATTCCATATTATTTGGAAACAATAGATAGTATTACCAAAAAACCGTTTCCAAATTTATATAGAACTAAAAAAAGTGAAGGATTTACAATTAAAATCACTGAAAATTTATATCTAATAGATTCTTACACAGATACCATTTATAAAAGAATTGCTGAAGTGCCACAATTAAAAGAAGAAGGTTATAAGTACAGCGGTTTGCTTTTTTACTTATTCAAAAAATACTTGAAAGACACATTTCATCAAGAAATGGATGAATTAAACAATGAAAATTTTTATAAACCATTGGGGGCAACTACACTTGGATATAATCCTTTAGGTAAATTCAACACATCTGAAATTGCTCCAACAGAAGTAGATAATTATTACAGACATCAAATTTTACAGGGTGATGTTCATGATATGGGAGCTGCAATGATGAATGGAGTTAGCGGAAATGCAGGTTTATTTTCAAATTCAAACGACTTGGCTAAAATGATGCAAATGTACTTACAAAAAGGTTATTATGGAGGAAAAAGATATTTTGAAACAAAAACCATCGACAAATTTAATCATAGGTATTTTGAAAACGACAGTATAAGAAGAGGCCTTGGTTTTGATAAACCAGACTTTAACCCTAAAATAAGTGCCGCAAGCAAATATGCATCATCAAACAGTTTTGGGCATAGCGGTTTTACAGGAACATACACTTGGGTTGATCCAGATAATGGAATCCTCTATGTATTTCTGTCAAATAGGGTTTTTCCTACAATGAATAACAATAAACTTGGAGATAAAAATATTAGGACAGAAATTCATAACTTAATATATGAAGCAATTATTGAAAAATAATTTTAAAAATTTGCAAAATTTTAACATATTTATTTTTGGCAGTTAGATTTATTTTGTATCTTTGCCTCGGTAAGTTTCATAGCTTACCATCTTTTTCATAGCAATTTTCCTCACTCTTCTTGAGTGAGGTTTTTTTTTAGACACTTTCCTATTCCAATTTTATAAGTATCTTTGCGGGTTCAAATACAAACATAAACGATGCTTTTAGGAATTACATTTACAGAATGGGTTGGGTACGCGGCCTCTTTAGCGCTGATTATTTCATTTATGATGAAAAATATAAATACCCTCAGAATTATAAATTCCTTAGGAGCAATTCTTTTTGTGGTTTATGGAATTATGTTGCAGACTTCTTATCCAATTATCATCACAAACGCATTTATTTTGATGGTCAATGTTTATTATTTGACTTATAAAAGAAAAGTTGCTTTTGCAAAAGCACAGCGGCAAGAAAAGTTGAAATGATTTTTTAATGGGCATTTTTGTGCTGCACCACTTCAAACAATTCCCCTGCTTCACATTTAATGGTTTTGTAAGGGAATTTTAAAATAAGTGCATAATCGTGCGTTCCCATCAAGATGGTTTTTCCGCTGTCGTGTATGTCTTTCAGCACATTTAATACATCGACCGAAGTTGCGGGATCTAAATTCCCCGTTGGTTCATCGGCTAAAATAAGATCTGGGTCATTTAACAATGCCCTGGCAATGGCAATTCTTTGTTGCTCGCCGCCTGACAGTAAATAAGGCATTTTAAAACCTTTTGTTTCCATGCCAACTTTCAACAGAACTTCATTAATTTTCTCTTTCATTTTTACCTCGTCTTTCCACCCGGTTGCTTTTAGCACAAACAGCAAATTGTCGTAAACACTTCTGTCGTTCAATAGTTTAAAATCCTGAAACACAATGCCTAATTTGCGACGAAGAAAAGGAATTTCGGATTCTTTTAACGTTTTTAAATTGAAACCCACAATGCTTCCTTCCCCTTGTTCCAATGGCAAATCGCCATAAAGGGTTTTCATTAGGCTACTTTTTCCGCTTCCCGTTTTTCCTATTAAATAAACAAACTCACCCATATTAATTTGCAGATTAACATCGGACAAAACCAAGTTTTCTCTTTGATATATTTGTACATTTTGTAAGGAAAGAATGACTTCTGACATAGTGTGCGCTGTTTTTGACAAAACTATATATTTTAAAGTAAAGTATCAACAATAAAACAATTTATAATATTTGCGTTTTTTGAATATTTATTGCCAATATTCAAAAAATTCAAAACAAGGAATACTTATTGATACCTATATTTGTTTAAAAAATAATTTTTGGCCAAGGCAATTTCAATAAAAAATTACGTTATTAGATAATAGAATAGGGTTCATCAATAAAAATAAACTGCCAGATTGATAATGTTTTTTTATTGAAAAATGTTGAATTTTAAAGGTTGAATGCAAATCAGTTTTTTGATTTTTAATTATAAATTCAACCCGCGTTAGGGATTGCAGCGGAAATCCTGTTATTGCGAGGCACGGGCAATAACAGATTGGAACGAAAAACCCGACCCTTGCGGTAACGCCCACCAAAAAGGTCGGCAGACCCAAAATGTTATTTGAATTAATTTGATGAATAGCAACAATTATTAAAACGAGTCGAGCATGCCGTTAATAAGTTTCAAAAACCATTGAAATGTAAATTGCGGCGTGAATTATTGGGCAAGTTTTGATACTTATTAATAAATAATATAATATTTACCTATGAATTATAAAAAAATTGTACTTCCGTTAGTTGTGTTTTTTGCAACCCTTTCAATTTCAGCGCAACAAACGACCATTTATACAAACGCACTCGCCGATTATAACCACGCTGTTGAATTGTACCAAAACAAAGCGTACTTAGCCGCACAGGAAAAATTTATCGACCTAAAACCACAGTTCGACAATTCCGATGAATTGAAAGCCAATTGCGACTATTATATTGCGAACAGCGCCATTCGGTTAGAACAGCCGAATGCTGATGAATTGATGCAGGTATTTGTTGAAAAATATCCAACCAGCACTAAGCACAACAGGGCTTCCATTGATGTGGCCGACTATTATTTTAAAGTTGGGAAATACGGCTTTGCAGCAAAATGGTACGCAAAGGTCAACTCCACCAATTTATCTGTCAGTGAAGATGAAACTTTTAATTTTAACTATGGCTATTCTTTATTCGCCACCAAAAACTATTCAAAAGCAAAATCCTATTTTTTAAATTTGCTGAATTCCCAGACATATGGCGCACAGGCCAAATATTATTATGGTTATATCGCTTACAATCAGGATGATTATGATACCGCCAAAGCTTATTTAGGCGAAGTGGCCGACAATTCTTCTTTTAAAACCAATGTTTCCTATTATCTGGCTGATATGAATTTTAAATTGGGGAATTTTGAAAAAGCCATCGAAAACGGCTTGCCTTTGCTGCCAAAATCAAAAGGAATAGAACATTCCGAAATTTCCAAAATAGTGGGCGAAAGTTATTTCAACCTGCAAAAATTTGAAGAAGCAATTCCGCATCTAAAAAATTATAAAGGCCAACGCGGCAAATGGAACAATACCGATTATTATTTGTTGGGCTACGCCTATTACAAACAAAACGACTATGAAAATGCGATTGGCACTTTCAATAAAATAATTGGAGGAAACAACGCAGTGGCGCAAAATGCCTATTATCATCTGGCGGAATGTTACTTGAAAACCAACAAAAAACAAGAAGCTTTAAATGCCTTCAGAAATGCTTCGCAAATGCAGTTTGAACCAGAAATTCAGAAAGATGCCTGGTTAAATTATGCCAAATTAAGTTACGAAATTGGAAATCCGTACAAAAGTGTTCCCGATGTTTTAAAGGAATATATTGAGTTGTATCCAAATTCAACACATAGAGATGAAATCAACGAATTAATTATCAGCGCCTACATAACTTCAAAAGATTACAAAGGTGCTTTGGATTATTTAAAAGACAAAAAAAGCGCCAAAGAACGTGCGCTATTTCAAAAAGTGGCATTTTACAGAGGCACCGAACTTTTTGCAGAAGGAAATTACGATTTGGCAAAAGAGCGTTTTGAAAATTCACTTTCCGTTCCTTTGGATGCCAATATTGCTGCAAGGGCAACTTATTGGAAAGCCGAATCAAATTACCTTTTAAACAATTTCAGGGAAGCTTCCACAGATTTCCAAAAATTCGCAGCAAATTCTGAAGCATCAAAAACACCCGAATATAAAGAACTGCATTACAATTTAGGTTATGCTTATTTTAAGCAAAAAGATTATGGAAATGCCATTGAAGCCTTCAAAAAATACAGCGCAAATAATAATGAAGACGCAGTTAGAAAAAACGACACGTATTTAAGAATTGGCGATGGCTATTTTGTGACCAGCAATTATAAAAATGCCATAGAATATTACAGTAAAGCCATTGAAATGAGAGGAATTGACGCTGATTATGCGCAATTTCAAAAAGCAATCAGTTACGGACTTACAGGCAACGAAAATGCCAAAATAAAGGAATTGAACGCCTTTCTTAATTCGTCATCAAAATCTAGCTATAAAGACGACGCCTATTATGTTTTGGGAAATTCATACCTCGAAAAAGGCCAAAATGAATTGGCCACAGAAAATTACGACAAGCTTATTACAAATTTTAAAAGAAGTCCGCTTGTTTCTAAAGCCATGCTTAAAAAAGGGCTGATTTATTACAATACCAATAAAAATGACCAAGCTTTAACGGCTTACAAAGCCATTGTGCAACAATTTCCAAATTCGGCTGATGCCAAACAAGCGGTTAAAAATGCACGACAAATTTATGTTGATTTGGGCAGGGTTGATGAGTATGCCACTTGGGTAAAAACAATCGGTTTTGTGAATGTAACCGATGCGGAACTGGACAATGACACTTATGAATCGGCCGAAAAACAATACCTGCAAAACAACCATAAAAAAGCGATTGATGGTTTCAAAAAATATTTGTCAAGTTTTCCAAACGGCCTGCACGCTTTAAATGCCAATTTCTATTTGGCACAATCTTTATTTTCCGAAAATAAACATTCCGAAGCAATGTCGTATTACAATTATGTGGTAAATCAGCCACAAAATGAATTTACTGAATACGCCTTATCGCGTTTGTCGCTTATTTATTTACAAAATAACGATTGGCAAAAAGCCATTCCTTTATTGGAACGATTGGAAAGCGAAGCCAATTTGCCGCAGAACATTGTATTTGCGCAATCAAACTTAATGAAAGGTTATTATGCCGATAAAAATTACGGCAAAGCCGTGGATTATGCCGAATTGGTTTTGAAAAATAACAAATTGGAAGACCGCGTAAAATCGGATGCGCACATTATTATCGCACGTTCAGCGATTAAAACCAACAACGAAACTAAGGCCAGAAGTGCATACATAACAGTTGAAAAAATTGCCTCCGGCGAGTTAAAAGCCGAAGCATTGTATTACAGCGCCTACTTTCAAAACAAAGACGGAAACTATAAAAACTCCAATGAAATTGTGCAAAAAATCGCCGCCGAATATTCCGCTTACAAATATTGGGGCGCAAAAGGATTGGTGCTGATGGCCGACAATAATTACAAATTAAAAGATGCCTACCAGGCCACTTATATTTTGGAAAGCGTCATTAAAAACTTTGCCCAGTTTAGCGATGTGGTTGAAGAAGCCACCGCAGCGCTTGACAAAATAAAAACGGAACAGGCAAAAACAAATGAGTCAATTAAAAATTGAGTAGTTCAAATTAGCCTATTTGCCAATTAAAAAAGGATGCAAGAAAATTTGGAAATTTGGAAATTTGGAAATTATTTTAAAATAGAATAAATAGCTTAATAAATAACAGATTGCCATACCGCAATAAATTCGGCACAGGCAGTTTTTTTTCAAAAACTTCGCAATGACGATACGAATAAACAGTTCAACAATTAAACAACATAAAAAAATGCATAATAAACTCCTTATAACTTCATTTTTAATATTAGTGACTAGCGTTTCCTTTTCTCAAATAACAAAGAAAAAGGATACTTTAAAAACAGAAGAAATTACTGTTGAAAAGCCTTATGCGCCAACTATTTCAGATGCTTTTAAAGTAAGGTCGAATCCCAATATTGAAAATGAAACAAAAAACTTGGGAAAAGAAAAAGTAAACTACAATATTTTTTCTGTTCCTGTTGCCTCTACTTTTACGCCTTCAAAAGGAAAAGCGCAAAGTATTGCCAGAGGTCCGAAAGAACGTTTCTATGAAAATTATATTTCGACGGGATATGGAAATTTCAAAACCCCGTTTCTTGATGCTTTTATGCACTTTGGAGATAAAAAATACAATGACTTCGGCATATTTTTAAACCATCTTTCATCCGAAGGCGGCATAAAAAATGTGCTGTTGGACGATAATTTTTCTGACTCAAAAATTGACGTTTATTACAAACAATTCGACCGCGATTATAACTGGCAAGTGAATGCGGGTGTGCAACGCAAACTTCAAAATTATTACGGATTGCCAAGCGATGTCACTTTTAATGATGCTTTTATTGAAGCTATGGATGAAAAACAAATCCATAAAACTGTTTATGGCGGCGGAAAAATAAGCTTTGAAGACTCCTTTTTTCAAGGCGCCACAGCAGAAATCGTAAATTTTTCTGATGATTACAATACCAATGAAATACGATTAATGGTGAAACCGAAATTAGAATTTCCAATTTCGAAGGAAAAAATCAATGGCGAATTTTTAATAGACCTTATTTCAGGCCGATTTAAACAAAGCTATACGGAAACAAACGACGTGAATTACAGTTTTTTAAATCTTGGTTTTAGTCCGAATTTTGAAATTATCAGGGAAAATCTGACCATTAACTTAGGCGCAAAATTGTATTACGTGAACGATTTAGAACATAAAAATACGGACTATTTTGCCTATCCAAATGTTACTGCCGCTGTTAAATTGGTTGATGATGTGCTTATTTTGGTTGCCGGCGTAACCGGTGATTTGGAGCAAAATTCGTATAAAGATTTCGCAAATGAAAATCCGTTTGTTTCACCTACTTTAAATATTCTGCAAACAGACCAACAATATAAAGCGTATGCAGGCACAAAAGGCAAGTTGGCTTCAAATATTGGCTATAACTTTATTGTGAGCCATAGTTCTGAAAAAAATAAACCGTTTTTTATCCAAAATCCAACTAAAACAGACGGAACTATTCTTATAGATAAAGCCTATGAAGCCGGAAATTCATTTGGGGTTGTTTACGACAATGTGAAAACACTGGGATTTTTTGGGGAAATAACCATTGATGCTTCCAAAGAATTTAATTTTAGCGGAACTGTTAACTATTCCCATCACACACTCGACACACAATTAGAAGCCTGGAACACGCCAACTCTAAAGGCAACCATTTCGGCAGATTACCAGAATAAAAATTGGTTTGCGGGCGCAAAATTATTTTATAATGGCGAAACCGAGGATTTTGTGATTCCTTATGGTTTTGTAGCTGAAAATGGCAAAATTGTAACAAACGATTCATACCTGGATTTAAACCTGAACGGCGGTTATAATTTTTCCGACAGGCTCACTGCTTTCGCAAAAATTAACAATGCGCTTGGCGAAAAATACCATCGGTTTTTAAATTATCAGGTGCAGACCCTACAAATTTTGGGAGGTTTAACCTATAAATTTGATTTGTAAAAAAGACTAAAGCAACTAAAATATTAGCTAAATTTTTTCTTTGTGATTCTTCCATTATTTCTCTGTGAATCTTTGTGTTATAATTATTTCACAGAGGTGCACAAAGAAACACTAAGTTACACAAAGGTCAATCTCATCCATTTTAAATATCAACAGAACCAAAAAATTAAACTTTTTTGTGTAGTTTAGGAACTTTAAAAACTATACCATATGAAACATTTTTTTGCTGCAATAATCATACTTATTGCACTTTCCTCTTTTGACACTGTTAAAACTGAAAAAACTGGTGAACCAACAGTAATTAAAACCGATTCAATTGCAATCAAACAGCTCTTTAACACTGCTTTAAGCAATGGCAAAGCATACCAATGGCTTGATCATTTATCCAACAATATTGGCGGTCGTTTGTCGGGTTCCCCGCAAGCGCAACAAGCGGTTGAATGGGGCGAAAAACTCATGGGCAAATTGGGTTTCGACAAAGTTTGGCTGCAACCCGTCATGGTTCCCCATTGGGTTCGCGGCGAAAAAGAAACAGCTTATTTTACTGCTAACAACGTTAAATACGATGTTGCGATTTGTGCCTTGGGCGGTTCAATTGCAACACCAAAAAATGGCATTTCAGGTGAAGTTATTGAAGTGCAAAGCTTGGAAGAAGCGGAAACTTTGGGCGAAAAATTAAGAGGAAAAATCGTCTTTTTTAACCGTCCGTTTGAAGATACGCCTATTGAAACTTTTAAATCGTACAGCGGTTGCGTTGACCAACGAGGCGGCGGCGCTAAAGTAACCGGTAAATTTGGTGTTTTGGGCGTCATTGTGCGATCTATGACACACAGTATCGACAATTTTCCGCATACCGGAGCTATGGGTTACGGCGATATTCCTGAAAATGAAAAAGTTCCGGCTGCAGCAATCAGCACCATCGCCGCAAATTTATTGAGCGAAAAATTAAAAGAGAATCCGACCTTGAAATTTTACTTCAAACAAAGTTGTGAAACATTGCCGGATGCGCCATCGTTTAACGTGATTGGAGAAATCACCGGAAGCGAACATCCAAACACATTTATCACTGTTGGCGGACATTTAGATTCTTGGGATTTGGGCGATGGCGCCCACGATGATGGCGCAGGAATTGTGCAATCAATTGAAGTTTTAAGGCTGTTCCAATTAACTGGCATCAAACCAAAACATACCATTCGCGCCGTGTTGTTTATGAATGAAGAAAACGGGTTGCGGGGCGGCAGAAAATACGCAGAAGAAGCTAAAAAGAACAACGAAATCCATGTGGCGGCTTTAGAATCGGATTCCGGCGGATTTACCCCTAGAGGATTTTCAATTGATGCCAACGGCAAAAATCTGGAGTTGATTAAAAGCTGGAAATCGCTGCTTGCGCCTTACGGATTGCACGATATAAATGAAGGGCACGGTGGTGCAGATATTGGTCCGCTAAAATCGGAAACCATCACTTTGGTTGGTTACAGACCCGATTCCCAGCGCTATTTCGATTACCACCACGCCGCAAATGACACTTTTGACAAAGTGAACAAAAGAGAACTTGAACTTGGAGCCGCTTCAATGGCGTCTTTGGTTTATTTGTTGGACAAGTATTTAAAATAACATAAAAATGAAAAAAATATTTTTAGGACTCTTGTTTATTACAGGAATTTCGTGCACAAAGAAAGAAGTTGTTGACACCATTGTTATCAATGCCAATATTTATACGGTGAATGACAATTTTGACAAGGCGGAAGCATTTGCCATAAAAGACGGTAAAATTGTTGGGGTGGGGACAACAGCCGAAATTCAGGCAAAATATGCCGCGACCTATGTAAATGATGCAAAAGGAAAAACCATCGTTCCCGGATTTATTGATGCACACTGTCATTTTTACGGATTGGGATTGCAACAACAAAAAGTGGATTTAACAGACACCAAAAGTTTTGAAGAAGTTGTGCAGCGAATAGTTGATTTTCAAAAAGAAAATAATGCCGCTTACATCACTGGCCGCGGCTGGGATCAAAATGATTGGGAAGTGAAAGAATTTCCAACAAAAGATAAATTGGATGAATTATTTCCAACAACGCCAATTGCCATTACCAGAATTGACGGACACGCTTTGTTAGCCAACCAAGCTGCCATAGATTTGGCAGGAATTACTGTAAAAACGCCATTTTCCGGGGGAGAAATTCTTCAGAAAAACGGAAAATTAACGGGTATTTTTATTGATGCGCCAATGGAATTAATTGAAGCTAAAATTCCGCCATCTTCTAAAAAAGCAACTATAGAAGCCTTAAAAGATGCAGAAAGAATCTGTTTCGATTTGGGATTGACCACCGTTGATGATGCCGGACTTTCAAGAGAAACAATAGCATTAATTGACAGTTTGCAGCAAACAGGTAAATTAAAAATGCGGATTTACGCCATGGTTTCGGCAAGTGATGAAAACATTGATTATTACGCAAAAAAAGGCATTATAAAAACCGATCGTTTAAACGTTCGTTCTTTTAAAGTTTATGCTGATGGCGCTTTGGGCTCACGTGGCGCCGCTATGAAAAAATCATACAGCGACCAACACAATCATTTTGGCGCTTTGGTAACGCCACTTGAAAAACTGAAAGAGTATGCCGAAAAAATTGCCTTAACCGACTTTCAAATGAACACACATGCCATTGGCGACTCGGCAAATTATGTGATGTTAAAAACCTACAAAGATGTTTTAAAAGGAAAAAAAGACAGACGATGGAGAATTGAACATGCGCAAATTGTGGATATGGCCGATTTTAATTATTTCGAAAATATCTTGCCTTCCGTTCAACCAACACATGCAACTTCAGATATGTATTGGGCGCAAGACCGGGTTGGCGCCGAGCGAATGAAAGGCGCTTATGCCTATAAATTTTTGTTGGACACTTACGGCAAAATAGCACTGGGAACCGATTTTCCGGTGGAGAAAGTAAGTCCGCTGTTGACTTTTTACGCGGCAGTTGCCCGCAAAGATTTAAACAATTTCCCTGAAAATGGTTTTCAAATGGAAAATGCCTTAACAAGAGAAGAAACTTTAAAAGGAATGACCATTTGGGCAGCCTATTCCAATTTTGAGGAACAAGAAAAAGGCAGCATTGAAGTAGGGAAAATGGCCGATTTTATTGTGCTGAACAAAAACATCATGGAAATTGAAGCGGAGAAAATCCCAATGATTACTGTTGATGAAACTTATGTTGGTGGCGTAAAAGTGAAGTAGGGACAGATCATGACCTATCCCTACTTCTAATGCAAAATCTAAGTTCGTAATTCTTTTTGTGTTAGCGATGGAATGGCCTGTTTGAGCTCTCCCGTTTTTTCGGGAAGCGAGTAATGACAGCGCGGCCGCTTTTTCAGCGGAACACCCCAATATTTGTACTAACACTAAACAGTTTCGCAATATTTTTTAGCCGAAGCAATCAGTTTTTCGGATAAATTATACAACCATTTCAGTTGGTCAGAAATCAGCAATGTTTCTTTAAGTTTGGCTCCGGTAATTGCGGAATGCTCCTCGCCCAGGGCTATTTCATGGTCGCGTTTTTTCGAAAGATTTTCAAAATTAATATCGTATAAATTTTCCGCGTCTTCAATATTCGGCGAATTTACCACATTTATAGCTTCGCTTTTTTTCAATATTTTCTTTGCCTGTTCCAAATTTGAGCAGATATTTTCGACATAAATATTGAATTCGGCAGGCACTTTAGAGGTTTTGTTATTTTTGATAAAAGTCCCCAAAGCGGTTAAAGAGGATAAAAAAGTATTGTTAAAAACAACAATTTCATAAATGGTGGAGCGTTCCAATTGTTTGGATTTTGGATCCTGGCTCATCCGCTGAAATGCGGCATTTAAATCGCCTATGTTTAAAAAAGCCTCTTTTCTTGCCAATTTATAGGCTGTGGTAACTTCGCCTTTTTCATGATAAAAAACGGCTACCTGCTTTAAAAAATTTTGATTTGATGAGATTGCTTTACTAAAATTTTCATTGATATTTTGAAATTGCCAAGTTGGCCATAAAAGGTAATTTGAAGCAAAAGCCAATGACGCGCCAATTAAGGTATCTATAATTCTAAATTGAATGACCGATAAAATGTTGGGTTCAAATAAGGCAAATACAAAAATAACGTTTATGGTGATAAAAACAGCCGCATTTCTAAAATTCAATTGCACGAAAGAAAATGCCAATGGCAGAGAAATTATTGCAATTCCGGCATAAACAAAGGTGTTTTGGGTAATTAAAATAACAACAGTAGCAATTGCGGCGCCAATTAATGTGCCAACAACCCTGTGAATTGACCTGAATTTTGTTAACCCAAAACTTGGGCGCATTATGATAATAACGGTCAGTAAAATCCAATACGGATTTTGCATGGAAAATGTTTTTCCTATCATAAAACCGACCAAAACCACAATCGCCAGTCGCAAAGAATGCTTAAAAATGGGAGAACTAAAACAAAAATTTTCTGTTAACTTTTTAAAATCGTAATCTTGGGGTGTTATAAATCGTTTGCCTTCCCAAGAACTTAAAATTTCGTCATTTTTTCTGTAATTGTTCAAAACACGTTCTATTGCCCTTACGTTTTGAGCTTGTTTTTCCTGATAATTTTTAAAGTTTAACAACAGCAAGGTTCCAACCCTGGCTTTTGGCAAGCCCACTAAAATGCGGTAATAATCGATATGCCGGTCAATGTTTTTTAAAATCCCGGGAATTTTAATGTTTTCTTTCAGCTTTTCTTCCTTTCTGATCACTTTTGAAATGTGCTCCAAATGATTTGCGATTTCAAAAACCAGCTGTTGGAATGCCTCAATTTTCTCTTTGTGCTTTTTAAACACAACATCAAACTTCTCATAATCAACCGGATTTGCAATGGCGAGTTCCAGAATATCGATCAATTCGGTAAAAATTAATTGTTGCCTTCGGGTTCTGTTTGAAGTAACGGAATTGCTTCTGCCCGCCAAAATGATTTCTCGCAGCGTTTCATGAAGTTCATTGATTTCAATTTGAAGCTCAAATAATTTGTGTTGCAAGTCTATTCTGCTACCTGAATTGACCAACAGTTCTCCCCTAATTCTTAAATATTCCACTGTTTTTTCCATGGTTCGCGAAAACAATTGATCGACCTGCATTTTTGGAAACAGCAACAATTTTAAATAAGTCAGCGACAAATACCACAAGCCGCCTAACGCAATTAATGAAGCGTGCAACAACAAGTTTTCTTCTGAATAATCGTGAATAAAGCTTAAAACGATGGCCAACAAACCCACAAAGGAAATCAATGAAGCCCTAAAACCGAATACAGAAATGTAGGAAACCAGAAATACAAAAACACCCAGTAAAGGCAATAATAGCCATAAAATATTGGCAACAGTACCAAAAAGCAATGTTAACCCAAACGATAAAAATGTGGCGATTAAAATTCCGAAAAATACGTGTTTGTTGCTTCCCGGCACATCGGTTGGCGAACAAAACAATACGCCAAGCGCCACGCTAAAACCAACATGAATGTTGTTAAAAAAATATTGGCTCAACAAAACGGGAATCAGCATGGCCACTGCCAAAACAATTCCTTTCAGAAAATCCAAACTTTTTAAAAATCTATTTATTGATTCCAGCATAAATTTCAATTCGACGGCAAATTTACACCGTATTTTTCACTTCATTTACTTTTTGTCTTTATATTGGCACAATTAAACATTTATTTAAAGAAAGACCAATGTTTGTCCACAAACATCCATACAAACCGTTTATTCCTGAAAGAGCGACCAAGCTTATTGTTGGCACCTTGCCTCCTCCGCGATTTTCAATGGGAAATTTAAAAAAGGGGGATGTCGATTTTTGTTATGGCAGCATTGACGGACAATTATGGAAAATTTTAGATGAAATATTTACGTTAAACCTGCATTTTGAGACGACTGATTTGGCCATTCAACAGCGAAAAAAAATTCCTGATTGAAAATAATTTGGGCATTTGTGACATTGTCGAATCTTGCGAAAGCCTAAAATTGGACGCTTCAGATTTGGGAATGTCAGAAATTATTTTGCGGGATTTGTTGTTTTACATCCATAAAAATCCTTCCGTTCGCACACTTTTATTAACGGGCGGAAGCAGTAAAAACGGACCGGAATATCATTTGAGAAGACAATTAAAAGAAAAAAACAAACCGCTCAAATTAATTGCTGCGGAAACGCTAAAAATTCATGAATTTGAATTTATTGAAGCTGAAACAAACAGAAAAATAAAAGTGATTTCATTAACGGCGCCATCGGGAAGCGCAAACCGGGCAGTTGGAAGCAATCCGCAATACCAATTCTTAAAAAAACAACACCCCAAATTCAATACGTTTGATTTTAGGGTGATGCAATACAAAAAGTTTTTTTAATTATTTATGCGATCCGTCGCAAAAAGGCGCGTTTTTAGTTTGTTTGCAAGCGCACAAGTATTTTGTTTCTGTTTTTTCGGCTGTAAAAACAATCGGGCTCATTCCTGTTCCTTTGTGCAAACCGTTGCAGAAGGGCTGACTTTCAGACAAGCCGCAAGCGCACCAGGCGTATTTTTTTCCTTCTTCCAATTCAACTGCCAAAGGATTGTCTCCGGCTCTTTTAGGGTTTTCCATTTTTTTTGATTTTTTAGATTTTGTTAAAGATATTAATTAATGATTTTGTTCACAAATTTTTGTATGCTGGCTGTGCCATTTTCATCCAAATATTTTACAAAAGCAGAGCCAATAATGGCGCCTTTGGCATATTTGGTCGCTTGTTTAAACGTTTCTGCATTTGAAATCCCAAATCCGACAATTTGAGGCGATTTTAAATTTAAGTCGGCAATGCGCTTAAAATAATCATCTTGCGTTTTTCCAAAAGCACTTTGCGAACCGGTAACGCTGGCCGAACTCACCATATAAATAAATCCATCAGAAATTTTATCGATAAACTGAATGCGTTCCAATGAAGTTTGCGGCGTAATTAAAAACACATTGATCAATCCGTATTTTTCAAAAATGGTTTTGTAATTGTTGTTGTAAACATCCAAAGGCAAATCGGGAATAATCAATCCGTCTATGCCAATTTCAGCACATTTTTTGCAGAAATTTTCAATCCCAAACTGCATCATCGGATTGAAATAACCCATAATGATTAAGGGTATTTTGACGGTTTTACGAATATCTTTTAGCTGATTGAACAAGACTTCCGTAGTCATTCCGTTGTCTAGTGCTTTTGTGGAACTCGCCTGAATGGTTGGTCCGTCGGCCAGCGGATCGCTAAAAGGCAAACCTATTTCAATAAAATCGACACCGCTTTTTTCCAAACTTTCAATAATGGAAACCGTGTCATTTATTTTCGGAAAACCGGCAGTAAAATAAATGGACAACAATTTTTTGTTTTCCTGTAATTTTTGATTGATTCTGTTCATTTTTAAAATTTTTAGACAATTCAACAAGGAATACTTTGTGAATCTTTGTATTTTTTCCTTGTGTATCTTTGTGAAATAGCTGTTACACAGAGGATCACAAAGTTTCACAGAGTTTCACAAAGAAAAACTTCAACTTTGTCAATGGTTTGTGCTTCAATTATAGTTTAAAATATTTAACATAGGTATCCAAATCCTTATCGCCGCGTCCAGATAAATTTAACACCACAACATCGCTTTCTTTAAACTTTTTCATGTTGAAAACAGCCAATGCGTGCGCACTTTCAATCGCCGGAATAATGCCTTCGAGTTCGCACAATTCCAAACCTGCCGACATCGCTTCAGCATCGGTAATTGAAATAAATTCCGCGCGTTTAGTTCTATATAAATGCGCGTGCAAAGGTCCGATTCCCGGATAATCCAACCCTGCGGAAATAGAATATGGCTCCGTTATTTGCCCGTCCTCACTTTGCATCAACAACGTTTTGCTTCCGTGAATGACGCCTTCTTTTCCCAAAACGCTGGTTGCGGCACTTTCCCCGGAATGAATTCCCAAACCGGCTGCTTCAACGGCGATTAAATTTACCTTTTCCTCCTCCAAATAATGGTAAAAAGCGCCAGCCGCATTGCTTCCGCCGCCCACACAGGCAATCACATAATCGGGATTTTCCTTGTTTTCATGCACTTTCAATTGTTTTTTAATTTCTTCTGAAATCACAGATTGAAAACGCGCCACCATATCGGGATATGGGTGCGGTCCAACCACAGAACCAATGATGTAATGCGTGTTTACCGGATTGTTGATCCAATCGCGAATCGCTTCATTTGTGGCATCTTTTAGCGTTCTGCTGCCCGACAAAGCCGGGACCACTTTAGCGCCCAACATTTTCATTCGTGCCACATTTGGCGCCTGGCGCGCAATGTCAATTTCACCCATATACACCACACATTCAATGCCCATCAACGCACAAACCGTGGCGGTTGCAACGCCGTGCTGGCCCGCGCCAGTTTCGGCAATGACCCTGGTTTTCCCCAACTTTTTCGCCACCAATATTTGTCCGATGGTGTTATTTATCTTGTGCGCGCCGGTATGGCATAAATCTTCTCGTTTTAAATAAATTTTTGTCTGGTACTTTTCCGACAGTCGTTTTGCAAAATATAAGGGCGTTGGCCTACCTACATATTCCTTCAGCAAATTTTGAAATTCTTCCTGAAAAGAAGGTTCCTGCATAATTTTCAAATAATTATCTTCCAATTCTTTTACATTCGGATACAGCATTTCCGGGATAAAAGCCCCGCCAAATTCCCCGTAATAGCCTTTCTTGTCCACAAAATAACTCATACTAACAAATTTTTAAATTCTTTAATTTCTTTGATGTTTTTCAACCCGGGTTCCAATTCGAAACCGCTGTTGATGTCGATTCCCAAAAATGCGGGATGCTTAAATTTCTTAATTTCTTCCGAATCATTTTTGCTGATGCCACCGCTCAATAAAAATGGTGTTTTTCCTGTATAATTTTGAAGCAACTCCCAATTGAATTTGATGCCATTTCCTCCGTAATTATTCCCCTTGGTGTCGAATAAAAAAAGAGAAACCCCCTTTTCAAAAGGTTTTGTTGCTGAAAAATCAAAATTTTCATCGACAGAAAATGCCTTGATAATTTTTATATTTTTCGTTGCCAGTTTTTCGCAAAATTCAGGCGTTTCATTTCCGTGCAACTGCACAAAATCTAAGGTGTGGTTGTTTGCTTTTTCTGCAATTTCTTCGATAGTTTGATTGACAAAAACGCCCACTTTTTTGGTGGCTGAAGGAATTTCAATCTGCGGAAAATCGGCCACAAAGCGTTTCGATTTATCGTAAAATATAAATCCGATAAAATCCGGTTTCAAAGCCAATAAGCCTGAAATATTTTCTTTGTCCCGCATGCCGCAAACTTTAATCTTCATATTACCTGATTTGAGAAATAAATTCCAGACAAGCCAAACCCGGATTCTCCGTTTTCATAAAAGTTTCGCCAATTAAAAATCCTTGAAACCCGTATTCTTTAAGTCCGGTGATAATTCTTGGGTCGCTGATGCCACTTTCAGAAACTTTGATGCAATTCTCCGGAATGTTTTTTATCAACGCAAGAGAATGCTCCAAATCCACCTCAAAAGTTTTAAGATTCCGGTTGTTGATGCCAATGATTTTATGGTTCAAGTCAATTTTATCCAATTCTTCCTGATTGTGCACTTCATACAATACTTCCATTCCCAACTCTTCGGCCAGTTTTCCGTAATTTTTAAGCTCTTCTTTTGTCAAACAGGCCGCAATCAACAAAATGGCATCGGCGCCAATCGCTTTTGCCTCCACAATTTGAAATCCGTCCACAATAAAATCCTTCCTTAAAATCGGAATGGTTTCATTAACCGCACGAGCCTGAATTACATCGATAATATTACCACCGAAAAATTGTGATTCAGTCAAAATAGATTGTGCGGCAACATTGGCATCCAAATAGCCTTGCGTAACTTCGCCAATCGACACTTTATCGTTGATCATTCCTTTTGAAGGCGATTTTCTTTTGAATTCGGCAATAATTCCTGTTGACTTTTTAGCGGTCAACGCTTTTTTCAAGGAAATTGGGGTTCTGTTAAAATTCGGGCTTTTCACCAATTTTTCCAAAGAAACTTCTCGCATTAATTTAGCGACTTCAATTTTTTTATGGGCTATTATTTTATCTAAAATGTTCATAATATTATTGATTTACCAATTTCCGCAAACTTTCTTTTGCCTTCAATCCGAACAAGGAATCTTTGGCTTCTTCATAAGCCGTTTCAAACGATTTGTTGCTGTCAATTATTTTTAAGGCGAATGCGGCATTTGCCAACACTGCATTATTTTGGGCATCGGTTCCTTCACCATTTAAGATGGAACTAAAAATTTCGGCGGCTTCTTTTACGGTGTTTCCCCCGAAAATATCGGACTGGTTCAATCTTTTCAATCCCAATTCTTCGGGTGTTATCAGTTGTTCATTTTCTTTGGTGAACAATTTAAAACCGCTTGTCAGCGCAATTTCATCATAACCGTCCAAACTGTAAACAATGCCATAATTTTTGCTTGTTTTTTGCAGCAAATAATTGTAAATTCTTGCCACTTCAAGGTTAAAAACGCCTACCAGCTGATTTTGAGGGCGACTCGGATTTACCAAGGGTCCCAACATATTGAAAAATGTTTTCACTCCCAGCTCTTTACGCACCGGACCAACTGCTTTCATCGCAGGATGAAACAAAGGCGCATGCAAAAAACAAATATTGGCACGCTCAATTTGCCGTTTTAAAACAGCTTCGTTGTTGGTGAATTTATAACCCAGAAACTCCAGCATATTTGAAGATCCGCTAACGGAAGAAACCCCATAATTTCCATGCTTGGCCACTTTATTTCCAGTTCCTGCAACAATAAATGAAGTTAAGGTTGAAATGTTGAATGTGTTTTTTCCGTCGCCGCCGGTTCCGCATAAATCGATGGTGTTAAATTCCGATAAATCAACTTTTACCGCCAAATCCAACAACGCTTCCTGAAAACCTGAAAGTTCTTCAACAGAAATTGGCCGCATCATAAAAACGGTTAAAAATGACGCCATTTGAGAAGCGTTGTAGCTGTTGTTTGCAATTTGCACAAGCACTTCACTGGCTTCCGCTTTTGTTAAATATTGCTGTTCAATTAATTTGCTTAATATCGTTTTCATTTGTAATTAGCTTCTATAAAATTTCTGACAATTTGTTCTCCAATCGGCGTTAAAATAGATTCAGGATGGTATTGAACCGCACAAATATTGTATTTTTTATGTTGTAGAGACATCACCGATCCAAATTCATCAACCGCGGTAATTTCGAGTTCTTCGGGAAAATCTTTTAATGAAGCGATCCAAGAATGATAACGCGCCGCTTCAAATTCCGCAGGAATATTTTTGTAAATAACCGCATCCGGACTTATAACTTTCATGGTGGTAGCGACACCGTGAAAAACATTTTCCAAATTTTCCAACGAACCGCCAAACACTTCGGTAATGGCCTGCAAACCCAAACAAACACCGAAAATTGGTTTTGTAGCTGCGTAGGTTTTAATCACTTCTTTTAAAATTCCGGCCTCATCGGGAATTCCTGGCCCGGGAGAAAGCATAATGATATCGTATTTTCCAACTGCTTCAACCGTAATTTCGTCATTTCTGAAAACCGAAGGATATTCGCCCGTAATGTTTTCCACCAAATGCACCAAATTATAGGTAAATGAGTCGTAATTGTCTATGATGAGTATTTTCATTTTTTAAATTTTTTCTGCTAAAATCAGCGCTTTTTTTAAAGCCGCCAACTTGTTATTTACTTCCTGTAATTCTCCTTCCTCGGTTGAATTGATCACAATTCCAGCGCCTGCCTGATAAAACAAGGTGTTGTTTTTGCTTACAAAAGAGCGAATGGCAATGGCCAAATTCACCGTATTGTTTAAACCTATAAATCCGACAGCGCCGCCGTAAAATCCGCGGGTTTGGTTTTCATATTTGTCAATCAATTCCATCGCCTTAAACTTTGGCGCGCCGCTTAACGTGCCTGCAGGAAACGTGTCGCCCACAATTTCAATGGCTTTCCCGATAGGTTTTCCTTGTACGGTTGACACCAAATGAATCACATGGCTAAAATATTGCACTTCTTTAAAAACCTCCACTTTTACGTTGCTCGCGTGTTTGCTTAAATCGTTTCGCGCCAAATCCACCAACATCACGTGTTCTGCATTTTCTTTTTTGTCTTTCGACAATTTTTCGCCCAATAAAATATCCTGCGCCATAATTCCGGTGCGTTTAAAAGTTCCTGCTATCGGGTTGATAATGGCTTTCTCTTTGTCAATTTTAATTTGCGCTTCGGGTGAAGAACCCATCAATTTAAAACTTCCATAATCAAAATAAAACAAATACGGCGACGGATTGATGGAGCGCAAAGCCCTATAAACATTAAATTCATCGCCTGTAAATGATTGCTGAAACTGACGCGACAACACCAATTGAAAAACATCTCCGCGTTTGCAATGCTCTTTTGCTTTAATCACATAATTTTTAAAATCTTCATCGGTACAATTGGAAGATTCTTCGCCGGCTGTCTCAAAATTATACAATCCGTAAGTGCGTGCATTTATCAACGTTTCAATTTCGTGAATTCTTGACGCTTCGCCTTCGGCTATATTTTCAATGAGAATAAGTTCGTTGTTAAAATGGTTGATGGCAATGATAAATTTAAAAAAGCTAAACTGAAAATCAGGAATTTCAGAAGCCGCTTTTTTGGCATTTAGTTTTATGGTTTCAAAATACTGAATCGCGTTGTAAGAAATATAGCCATAAAATCCGTTGAAACCTTTTATGGAATCCTCACAATCTATTTTAACCGACTTGCTGTAAGTTTCAAAAATCGGATAAAAATCGCGATTTATAGCCTTCCTGTCAAGTTCTTTATTTTTATAATGATACGTAAACACATTATTGTCAGCCTTTAAAGTCACCAAAGGTTCGGCGCAAATAAAGGTGAAACTTTCCTCTTTGCTATGGTAATCAGAGCTTTCCAACAGCAAACTGTTGGCATATTTGTCTCTAATTTTCGAATACATGCCAACCGGCGTTATCGTATCAGCCAACAGCGTTTTTGAAATTGTCTTAAATTTTAATTCTTTCATCGTATTTTGTTCAAATAAAAAAGGACTTACCGCGAGATAAGTCCTTTTGTTATATATTTTAAATAGAAATATAGCAGTTTCGGCTCGCTTATGAATTAAGAGCGTTCCACCACCAATTAGTATTTGTGTTTTTTGTTGTCATTTGCTGCAAATTTAGCATAGATTTTTAAATACACAAATTAAATGTAAAATTTATTTTGCGTATTTTTGTTGAAAACCTTTCAATGAAAACAGTTAAAACTATTATATTCATTTCCTTTTTGCTCATTATTTCTTCCATAAATGCACAAGAAAAAAGAATAGGGAACAAAAATGTAACCACGGAAGACCGAAATCTTTCGAAATTCACAAAAATTGAAGTCATTGACAATATCTCTGTTTTACTGGTTTATAACGACAAACAATCCGTAACTGTTGAAACAGACTCAAATTTACAGGAAGTTGTAATTACAGAAATTAGCGATGGAACGCTTATTATAAAAACAAGTTCAAGAATTATAAGACCAAAGGAATTAACTGTTCACGTGAATGTGAGCAAAGATTTGAATGAAATTTTTGCCTACAACAAGGCGAAAATAAAATCGAACAATGTACTGCGAATAGATTCATTAACCATAAACGCTTATGACAATTCTGATTTCAGCTTAAAACTGAATTCGAAAACTGTTCGGGCAAACTCCAAAAAATCAAGCGATTTGAATTTGCAAATTTTATGTGATGAGGCCTTTATTACTTCCGAAGAATCCAGCAGTTTAAAGGGAATTATTGACGCCAAAAATACAACCATACATACATTGGATAAAGCTTCCGTCAATTTAAGCGGAACTACAACCAACTTCGAACTAGAAACATCACACAACAGCGCTTTTAAAGGAAAAGATTTTAAATCGATAAATGCGGCGGTAAAGACTTCAAACAGTTCAAACGCTTCTGTAAATGCCACCGAAACTGTAGATTTATCAATAATAAATTCAGGCGAAGTTTATTTGTTTTCAAATCCAAAAATTACTTTGACCGAGTTTTTTGACAAAGCCAGTCTTTTTAAAAAGCAATAAATAAACAATCGTAATAATAATATTTTGGGCGTTCCCCGCCGAAAAGGCGGGTCGGGTTTTTCGTTACAATATTTTTTTCGG
>JACUUQ010000198.1 GCA_014859175.1 Lutibacter sp.
GATTTCCCTTGTGCAGCAAGTTTTAAAAAGTGCTGGGCTGATTCTTTTTTGGTAGGCATGAGATTTTTCCTTCATAAATATTTTTAGAACTGCTAATTTAAATAATATATCCAGCGATTTCAGGTTACTTAATTTTACTATGATAAAAATCCCGCGGTTGCGGGATTTTTATTAGTCTTCTTTTTTAGTTTCATCTTTGAGATAAAACATAGATTCATCTGGCCTAAAAGCCCTGTTAAACCAAATTGGCCGGCGTTCTCCGTTTGGTCCGGGAGCCGGACGTGTCATTTTCATCCATTCTTTATAAACCTCATGTGATTTGTTGGTGTCCACAAAAATATCGCCATAATGCTCGTCTTTTCCAGGTTTTTCAATGCGAACCCGTTGGTGCCAGCAATGCATGCCACTAATAGGATCGGGATGTACGGCATGGGTAATATTTTGGTGAACGCCTCCGTCTTTCCAAAAAATTCGTTTAGAATCTTTATCGGCCGAATCAAATGGTTCTATGCCAGAAATGGTGTTCATTTTCCAGCCGCCTTTTCCGTTGCTTTCAATATTCACGGTGTTGGTGGCCCACCTGTTTCCTGTTTTATCCTGTGGCCTTCTCCACCTTCCAATATGATGCGAACAAGCAACAACGCCAGGCTTCATACTTTGGGTTACCCAAACTTTATCGATGAAATAACCAATATCGGTATTCATTTTCACCAAATCGCCCGTTTTAAATCCCCAATTCGCCGCATCGTCGGGATGCATCCAAATCGGATTTCTGTTTGAAATTTCCACCAGCCATTTTGCATTTCCCGAACGCGTATGAATCAACGCCGGCAGCCTGAAAGTTGGAACCAGCACATATTCTCCTTTTGATTTGTCCAAATTATCAAGATGAATGTGGCTTTTAATATAAGTCGGCGTGGCATATTCCGGCCATTTCCAATCGACCATGGTTTGCGAATAAAACTCGTTTTTGCGAGATGGCGTCGGGAAACCAACCATCGCTTTA
This sequence comes from Lutibacter sp., assembly GCA_014859175.1. GTDB lineage: Bacteria > Bacteroidota > Bacteroidia > Flavobacteriales > Flavobacteriaceae > Lutibacter. The sequence continues at coordinate 1,007 of JACUUQ010000198.1, forward strand.
CCGTTGATCATCACGCCGATGTTTTTTCCGTCTTTGGAAACAACATGGGTGTTTTCATCCATTGTTGCGCCCGCAAGTTGCGCTTCAGTTAATAAGGTTTCATTCTTTTTGTATGATTCACCGCTTTCAATTTCAAAGGCGCCATACTTTTGCATGTACTCCAATTCGGTGATGCCTTCTTTTTTGGCGGTTTCCGGCAAGCCCGGAACGCGTTCAAAAATGTATTGGTAATATTCGTCGATGGTAATTTTTTCTCCCGGACGGTAAGGTGATTCAAAATGTTTGCGAATTCCCATACTTCCGTCGGGATCTATCCGCCAGCTTAATTCAATAAAAAATTCATCTTCTTCCCAAACTTCTCCCGGATTCACTTCATAAGTTAATTGCACCGGTTTCCCATTTCTTCGCGCAGCTTCCCTTAAAACTGGCTGACGAAATGCCACCCAGGTTCCGCCGTGTGTGGCGTAAGAATTGATGTCGTGACGTTCGGATGCCAATCCCATCGGCAACACAAAATCGGCGTGAAAAGCAGTTTCATTCCATGTTGGCGTTAATGCGGCGTGTAACCCAAATTTGCTTTCGTCCATAAACATTTCCATCCAGGTAAATCCATCGGGATACGTCCAAACCGGATTGAAAACCCTCGAAAAATATACGTCTAATTTGCCCCTTCCTTCTTTCAGGAAATGTGGCAACAATTGGCTCATTTCAAAAAATGACAAAGGAAATTCTTTTGGAAAATGCAATTCATTCCATTGTTTTTGAGGTTTTGGCGGATTTGGGATGCTTGGCGCAAATTTGTTCCATGAATTTGGGGAGGTTCCGCCTTTTGCGCCCACCGCACCCGTAAGCACCGTCAAAAAATGCAAACAGCGGGCAACAGCCCAACCGCCAAGGTTTGAAGCACCTGCAGCACGCCAGTTATGTGAGGCAAAACGTTCGCCTGCTTCACCAATTTTTTGTGCAATCTCCACAATCATATCGGCCTTTACACCCGATTCTTTTTCTGCGAATTCAGGCGTAAATTCCTTGTACTCGTCGATCATTGCAGCAATATAATTCTCAAAAGTAATCGCTTTATCAGCGTGTTTAGCTTTTAAATATTCTTGCCAGTTGGTCCAATTTTCCAGATAATCTCTGTTGTACAACTTATTTTGCAAAATATACAAAGCCATCGCCAACAAAACGGCGGCTTCCGTTCCCGGATAAGATGGCATCCAATAATCAGACATACTTGCGGTATTCGATAAACGGGGATCCATTGTGGCAAGTTTGGCGCCTTTCATTTTCCCTTCAATAATGCGTTGCGCATGCGGATTGAAATAATGACCCGATTCTAAATGTGCGGAAATCAGCAATATAAATTTTGCTTCTGAATGATCCGGTGATGGCCGGTCGTATCCATACCACAAATTATAGCCAAAACGCGCTCCTGAAGAACAAATATTGGTATGCGAGTTATGGCCGTCAATTCCCCATCCCTGCAAAATCCAGTTCATAAATTTTTCGTGTCCCGGCCTTCCAACGTGGTAAGCAACTTCATTGTGGCGATTTTCCAATATGGCGTTTCTGATTCTTAAAGAAATAGTGTCAAGCACTTCATCCCAGCTTACGCGCTCCCATTCTCCTTCGCCTCTTTTCCCTTTTCTTTTCAGCGGAAATAAAATTCGGTCCGGATCTGTCAATTGATTGATGGTGGCCGGACCTTTGGCGCAGTTTCTTCCTCTGCTTCCCGGATGGTAAGGATTTCCCTCAAATTTTTTGACTTCCTGAGTTTCTTTGTCGATGAATGCCGTTAATCCGCAGGCACTTTCACAATTAAAACAAGTGGTTGGCACAATTTGATAAGTGACTTTTTCCTTTTTTGGCCAAACTTTCGGATTGTATTCCACCCAACTGTCCCATTTTTCAGGCGGCGGAAAATTCTCATACAGTTGCGCTACTTGTTCATCGGTAAAATGGCGCATATCCTGATCAAATTCCTGATGGCCGTCTTTATGCAAATTAGGAATGATTCCCAATTTTTCTGCAATTCCTTCTATAAATGATGGTTTTTTGTAACCCATGATGATTTACGATTTTTTAATAATGAATTTTAAATTTTAAATGCTGAATTTTGAATTTCAAACTTTTAACTTTCACCTTTGAGCTTTAAACTTTTACGCCAACGGAATTCTTTGTGGTGCTTCCACCCAAATTTTCTCTGTTACAAGAATTCCTGCCAAAACACAAACTCCTGATAACACTGCCACTAATTCTCCAGAACCCAAAAGCAACAGCGCCAGCGGAATGATGTTTCCAACCAATACGGTTACGCCCCAAAACAAATTTTTATACCTTCCTTTCGTGATCATTTTAACCACCATTTTTGCTGAAGTGGTCGGATGTGTGATGGTCAATTCGGTAACCAGCGTAAAAAGATTCACCAACAACGCGATAATCATGGTGTTTCTAAGCATCACCATCCAGTCTTCATAACCAAAAACCAAGGAAGCAATCACAAAAATTGCAGTTCCCGCCATCACGCTATGCACCAACATGTGCAACGGCAAGGTTGGACTTTGCCAAAAGTCGCGACCTTTTGCTTGGGCAAACAAGAATGCGGTATAAATTGCCAACAATATGGCAAAAACTGCGGTAATCCATAACAACACAGTTTCACCGGATTTTATTTCGAACAGTGTCATTGCGCCCCAAATTGTAACCAACAATCCGAAAACAGTTAGCGTATAACCACCTTTCACCAACCAGGAATTCCACTGAGGACGCAATAAAACATTTAAGAATCGGTCTGGCCGGTCTAAATCCATCACCAAGAATAATCCTGTTAGCCCAAGGAAAACCAACGAAATTCCTGCCGACCATAATTTGGCGGTTGGCGACACTTCATATCCCAACAGCATCGCCAAAAACGGAATTAAAAAGGCGCCTGCAGCGATGGCTTTGGTAAACACATAAGTTGAAACTTCCCAGCCCCACAATATTCCTTTATCCGGGGTATCATAAACCCTGCGGGCTTTCCCGTTCAAAACATCGATATAATTCGGATTTTCACTGTCTTTTCTTTGGTAAGCGGCTTCAATATCATTGTCTATTGTCATCTGCAATAAATCGAACTCCTTATTGCTGTACATCATTTTTTCTGCAGCTTTGGCAAAATGCCCAACACCACGCGCTTGAGAACTCCACAAACTTGGACCAGATCTATCGGTTGCCTCTGCAACCAACGAAGCATCATCTCCATCTATATAAAACAAATTTGGATTGGTGCCTTTTTCAGGCTTCCGAACTTTCACCGCCTGACGTGCCAACAATTGCGAAATCTCTGTATTCGGATTGTGCATATCACCCGCAATAATGGCATGTTCCGGGCAAACAGATACGCAAGCCGGTTCCCGGCCAACATCTACCCTGTGCGCACAATAATTGCATTTTGCGGCAGTATGTGTGTCAGGATCGATATACAGGGCGTCGTACGGACAAGCCTGCATACATGATTTACAGCCAATACAACGGTTGTTGTCGAAATCCACAATCCCGTCTTCACGGGTATAAAGCGCCTGAACCGGACAAATTTCTACGCAAGGGGCGTCGGTGCAATGGTTGCAACGCATCACGGAAAATATTCTTCTCGTATTTGGAAATTCCCCTTTTTCAACCTGCTTAACGTAGGTTCTGTTAACGCCAATAGCCACGTCATGTTCTGATTTACAAGCTGTTGTACAGGCGTGACAACCAATGCATTTTCGATTGTCAATTATAAAACCATACTTCATATCTTTAAAAATATTTTAATCTATAACAAATTTAACGAATGTAACTATTAGTTTTGTGACACTCATCACACATAGGATTATTTAGATGTATTATAAATGAAGTGCTTTTTTTAAGCAGAAATAATTTATTTTTGCGGAAATATAACCCATGAAACGAGCCATAACAAATTTTGATACACACAGAAATGATTAATGGCGAACAG
>JACUUQ010000199.1 GCA_014859175.1 Lutibacter sp.
CAAATTTAATTGAAACTTTTAACTTTGAGCTTTAAACTTTCTTATTCTTGCGGTCAAAGGAATTTTGAATGCTAAATTTTAAATGTTGAATTGTTAATCATCAATTTATTGTCAGGCTGTCAAATTTAATTGAAACTTTTAACTTTGAGCTTTAAACTTTCTTATTCTTGCGGTCTCGCGGTCAAATTTAATCCAAAATTTTGACTTTTAACTTTTAACTTCCGTCTGCGGACTTTTAAAATTAAAATTCATTTACCAATTTTAAAAAGTTTTCGGGATTCATAATTCCCAATTTACTTTTTTTATAATCTTTGGTATTTCTTGTGATAATTATATCAATTTCACCCTTTATTTCCGCTGAATAGTTTTGGAGTGCATCTTCAAAATCTTTAAATTCTGAATTTAATGCAACTATGATTGTATTTTTGTCAATCACTAGCACTTCCAGAATTGACAGCAATATTTTTAATTTTTCGATTACTTTCTCTTGTTTTCCTTTTTGGCTTAACAAATAATAGACATTACTAATAATGACCGGTGTCACAAATCCAATGATGACTTTTTTTTCACATAAGGACAGCACTTTCGCGGCATTTTCAGAAAATGGCTCTCGGTCAAAAAAGAGATCAAGAATTACATCGATATCAATTAAAATTCGCTTCATCTGGTTATAAATATTTTTCAGAAAGCTTTTTTGTCAATGCACTTTTATAATCTATAGCCTCTGCTGCATGGAAAGTGCTTTTTAAAGATTTGACAATGGGCGTTAGTTCCATCTGGTTATCGCTTTGCTCTTTTATCAAAATCTTTAAATAATTTTCAACAATGCTTGATAGGCTTTTATCCTTATTTTTAGCATATTTTTTGGCCTTTTCAATAACGGAATCATCAATTGTTAACGTTAATTTGGTGCTCATATTTTTTAATTTTTGATGATACAAATATGCTAAAAAAAACAATTACACGTGTTTATTTTTTATTATAGCCACGTGCTTATTTTTACTGAGTCAATTGGTGTTGGGTAATTTTTTGGTTGTGCGGTTGTGTGGTCTTGCGGTCAAACTTAATCCAAAATTTTAACTTTAACTTCGGATCAGCTCAGTAACCTGTCTTTAAGCCTTTGTGCCTGCCTGCGGTAGGCAGGAAATTCATAGGGCGGCACTTCTTTGAATTGGGTTCTAATTGTGAATGAACTTAAATTTTACTTTCAACTTTCAGCCTTCACCTTTGAGCTTTGAGCTTCTGTCATCGGTCTTCGTACTTTAAATTCACTCATTAAGCAATATTTCAATCTCTATTTTCAAAACAGGAAGCTGCCTTATAATGATTCCCCAAATAATTTCATCAGAAATAACATCATATCCGTGAATAATTCTATTTCTAACATCAACAATTTATCTTGAATTCGTGATTTTAATAGTTTCATTGCTATTCAAAATACGATTCATTGCCTCTCCTATAATCTCGATATTTCTTTCAACAGCCCTCTTAGTTTTTATATCCGCTTGATATTTTGTAAATTCTTTTGGTGAGTTTGCAAAAAAACTATCAATTTCTTTAATGGCGCTTAGCATATCAAATAACCAGACTTTTATCTCAATATCCATACACAAGTTGCTTTTTTTGATTAACCACCTCTCTGAAATAAGGATTTTTTATGGCACGTTCTTCAAGCAAATCAATGGGCCTTTTAAGAATATCCTGTAAAGAAAATTTGAAATCGAAATAATTATCTGCATAATCTTCAACTTCCATATTTACAAAATCCACAATTAAATCAATATCACTTTCGTCATTAAATTTATCGGTCAAAACAGAACCAAAAGCGTACAGACTTTTTACTTTGTGCCCTTTACAAAGTTTAATTATCTGAGGTGTGAATGCTTGTAATTGATACATTTTTCAAAATTTTAATTATTCAAATTTACACAAATAAATTCAATCATTTTATTCGTTTGTTGTTTTCGTGAAGTTCTTTGATTTTAATATTGTTGAATTTCAATCGTTAATCTGTTTCCTGGAAACTGATACTGAAAACTTAAAATTTGTGTGCTGTCAAACTTAATCCAAAATTTTAACTTAACCTTGAACTTTCATCCTATCCCCAGCCTCCCGACTAAATACGGGACAGGCCTGCCTCCGACAGGTAAACTTTCCGAAGGAAAGGGCGCTTGATTTGAAGTTATCACTAAATATGTAACTAAAAATATTGAGCTTTTACTTCCGTCTTCGGTCTTCCGTCTTCCATCTTCCGTCTTCCGTCTTCCGTCTTCAGACTTCAGACTTTAGCCTTCAATCAAAGAAATTTAAGTCAATAAAAAACTTCTCAAGTCTATATTTGCAATTCCTTCATAGGTATTTCCAGAAAATGCATCCATCGTAATGACCGTTTTGGGATAATTGTCGGGAATATTTTTTAGATTGCCAAACTCCCTTTCCATTGTTTTTGAATCATTGATGGTTAATGCCACTTGAATGTATTGCTTTTCGCCTTCTTTTTCACAAATAAAATCGATTTCTGATGTGCCCATAATGCCCACATTCACTTTATAACCTTTAAACAACAAATGATTGTACACTGCATTTTCCATGATTTTGCCGCGATCTTCCAAACGATAACCCCAAAGTCCGTGACGAATACCTAAATTTTCAAAATAATATTTATCGCCGATTTCAAAAAGGCGTTTACCGATAAGGTCATACCTACTTACTTTATGCACCAAAAAAGCATTTACCAAGTGCTGTATATAGGTTTGTACTTGATTGGGAGCCATATTGATGCGTTGGGATTTTAAAAAATCGCTTATTTTTTTTGCAGAAAAAATACTTCCGGTATTGCCTGCCAAAAACAAGACCAATTGCTCTAAAAATGGCACATTGCGCACAGCATAACGATTGATAATGTCACGATATACAATAGTGCTGTAAATATTTTTTAAATATTCAAAAACAATCGCATCTTCTAAAGGCAAATGTTTTAAATAAGGAAGTCCACCGTATTTAAGGTATTTATCAATACTTGACGGACTATTGATTAACGCATGAAAATCCAAAAATTCTTTATAGGATAGGCTATACACCACAATTTCGATATACCTGCCGCTCAAATGGCCTACAATATCGCCCGACAATAAGTTTGCATTGCTGCCCGTGCAGTATAAATCGAGGTCTTCTTGCAACAATAGCGACCGCAAGGCGATTTCAAATTGAAGGATGTCCTGGATTTCATCAATAAAAACATAAGTTTTACCAACTGTTGATTTGTTTGCCAACACATAATCCTGCAAATCTATGGCTGTTTTTATAAAGGAAAATGCCAAATCTTCTTTATTTATGTATAGAATGGCCACATTTTCATCTTGTTCAAGCAAACGCGCCATCAGTTGAAAAAGCAAATAACTTTTACCTACCCTACGTTGGCCTGTAAATACTTTTATGAGGTTTTTACCCATAAAAGGGCTTACTCGCTCCAAATATTGGGTTCTTTTTTGAAGATCTTTTGGTAATTTAAGAGTCATTTATTATAATTACGTTTATAGCTTTTATCAAATATAGCAATTATTATAAATATAATTAAAACTTTTATATAAATTTAAGTTTACACACCCCAGTTCTCCAATTCTAAAAATGTGACAGGCTTGGTTGACAGTTTTCGATTTGTGTATATGCCTAAATAATGTTGAACGTGTTAGAAACGGAATTATTTGACATCAATTTTTCTCCCATCCTGAGCTTGCCTGCACTGAGCTTAGCCGAAGTATGGAAGGGAGGGTCGGGGTAAAAAAATTGATTTTTTATAAATTCATATTTTGACTTTTCAAATGTAAAATATTTATTACAAATTACCTTTGTTAATTTTAACAAAACCAGTTCCGGCAAGTATATTCCCACTCAGATTCACCAGTAACTGCCGCTCTGACCTGCAATGATGTTTTTTTAATATTCATCATTGCAAAACTTTTTAAAATTTAATCTCATCGATTACATTTGTCCCGCCAAGTATCCCAGGTATCTTATAATGAGCTTTGTTGATGGAATTTTTCCTGCCTGCGAAAGGTCAAAATGAGGCCTAAACCATATTGGGGTTTCTTGAAAAAAAATCATTTTACATTAATAATTTAGGTTTAAATTGCTATTTTTGAAGATAAAATATTTGATATGAATATTCAAGCGGATAAAATACTATTGGCTAAAATGCTTTTGGATACAGAAAATCCGAAAATAATTGAATCCATTAAAAAGATTTTCAAAAAAGAGAAAACTTCTGATTTTTGGGACGAACTATCATTGCATCAAAGAAAAGAAATTGAAAATGCTTCTTTAGAAATAGAAAATGGAGAAGTGACAGATTATGAATCTTTTATGCAAAAACATAGATAATTGCGCAGAAAAGTCATTATTTCAAAAACGGCTGAAAAGAAATTAGTGTTGCTTTTAGGTTATCTAACAGAAAATTGGTCTGTTACTGTTAAAAAAGAATTTATTGAAAAATTAGATTCATCGATTTCCACGATCCAAATTCACCCAAATATATTTCCGGAATCTAAAAAAGGAAAGGGACTGAGAAAATGTGTCATTACAAAACAAACAACTTTATATTATAGATTCAATTCTGAACGAATTAATGTTGTGACAATATTTGATACAAGGCAAAATCCGAAAAAACTAAAAAAAGAAATCTAAAAAAAGTGAGCGCCTGTTAGAGTTGACGGCTCTATACCTATACAGGAATATCATATGACGGTTCTTCTTTGATTTGGGTTTAATTGCTATTGAACTTATTTTAATTGTCGATTTCTTAACAATATTGACCGAGTTTGAAATGCAATTATATGAAATCAATTTTCTCCCATCCTGAGCTTTTGTCGAAGGGAGGGTCGGGGTAAAAAAATTGATTTTTACGGCTAAGTTCTATTTAAAACAGCATTTGCGTATTCTATGATAAAAACCAA
>JACUUQ010000015.1 GCA_014859175.1 Lutibacter sp.
TTATATCTCAAGACACAGCGCTTATGAGTCAATTTTCTGATTGGGACAGCTTTAGACTGGCGGAAGAACACTTTAGGATTTTTGAAAAATACGTTTATATAATTACCGCCATCATATTGGATACACAAAAAGAGACCGGTTTTGCCATGTTATTTCAAAACTTAGTTAAAAACAACAAGTCTAAATTTCAACTTTTTTCTACAAGGGAAGCTGCGCTTGGCCGGCTAAACAATTATAACAAATCAAACTTCCAACATCCATAAAACCCAATAAACATATCATAAAAAAACCGAAACAATTTGTTTCGGTTTTTTTGAACCTTATATAAACTTGTTTTGTATCCGAAACAACTTCTTTTTTACTGCTTGAAAATTTCAAAATACTGTAATCGTCAATTTTAATTACGTTAATTGCTTCATTTTGGTGAATACAATCACCAATATATATCTAATATTGGTGAATACAATCACTATAAAATAATAAATATTGGTGAATACAAAATAATTTTTGTATATTTACAAAAATTTAGTGTATGATAATTAGGGCTTTAGCATCAAAAATAATGGACAATTTTCACAAAGGAAAAGTTATTGTGCTTATTGGTCCGCGACAAGTTGGAAAAACCACCTTAATTAATGCCTTGTTGAACGAAATTCAGTATTTTTTTTTGGATGGAGATGATATCGTTGTTGCTAACACTTTAGCAAATGCGAATACCGAAACGTTAAAAAACATCATTGGGAATTACAAAACTATTTTTATTGATGAGGCGCAACGCATTCCTAAAATTGGATTAAAGCTGAAAATTATTGTGGATCAAATAAAAGATGTGCAAGTGATTGTGAGTGCTTCCTCGGCGTTCGACATTAATAATGCCACACAGGAACCGCTTACCGGACGCAAATTTGAATATCATTTATTTCCCATTTCCTGGAATGAATTTGAGAATAATGTTGGATACATAAAAGCACAACAGCAACTAGAATTGCGATTGCTTTATGGTATGTATCCAGATGTAATAAATAATTTTGGAAACGAATACGAGATATTAAAAAACTTAGTTTCCAGTTATTTGTATAAAGATATTTTGAGTTTGGCAGGAATAAGAAAATCGGAAGTTTTGGAGAAAATTCTACAGGCGTTGGCATTGCAAATTGGCAATGAAGTTAGCTATAATGAAATTGCCCAGCTTGTTGGCATAGATAAGAATACGGTAAACAATTACATTAATTTGTTAGAGAAAAGTTTTGTAATTTTCAGGTTAAACAGTTTTAGCAAAAACATCAGAAATGAAATAAAAGCCAACAAAAAAATCTATTTCTATGACAATGGCGTTCGAAATATGATTATTGGAAGTTTTAATTCTTTAGAGTTCAGGCAAGATAAAGGCGCTTTATGGGAGAATTTTTTAGTTTCTGAAAGAATCAAACTTTTGTCTTACACCCAAAGTTTGGCAAAACCGTATTTTTGGAGAACCACACAACAACAAGAAATTGATTATGTTGAAACCAATGCTGAAGTTGTGAGTGCTTTTGAATTCAAATGGTCGTCCACAAAAAAAGTAAAACTTCCAAAATCTTTTCAGAATGCTTATAAACCTAATTTTTTGGTGGTGAATAAGGACAACTTCCGGAAATTTTTGAAGTAGTCTTTTATTTAACTAATTTTCTTAAAAACAACGCTTTCGCAAAACCGCCTCTATAAAAGAATCGAAAATAATCAAAAACAAAAAAGCCGAAACAAATTGTTTCGGCTTTTTCGTAAAAGACGCGGGTTCCGATAGCTATTGGAATGAACCCGTCATAAAGTACAAGAGGCGGGACTTGAACCCGCACGGGCCTTACAGCCCACTGGATTTTAAGTCCAGCGTGTCTACCAATTCCACCACTCCTGCATTGGTATTTTAAATTCTTGAGCGAAAGACGGGATTTGAACCCGCGACCCCCACCTTGGCAAGGTGGTGCTCTACCCCTGAGCTACTTTCGCAAATATTTTTAATGAACGCTCATTTAATTGCTTAAATGAGACGGCAAATTTAAAACATTTCTATTAACTGCAAAGATAATTTTTAATTTTATTTAAAAGATTTTTTTAATCCGCTTGTTTTAAGGTTGTAATTCTGTAATAATAAAATATATTTGCACTATTTTAAACAATTTAATGCAAATAACCTCAAAATACATTCCGCAAAAGGTGAATTTTTCAGCAGTATTTAGTGATTTTAAGCAGCTAACCAAAGTGGGTTTGTCGCTAAGCGTTGTGTTTTCATCATTGGCCGGCTATTTATTGGCTGTTGAAGAAATTAAGGTTTCAATCCTTATTTTACTGGCTATTGGCGGCTATTTAATGGTTGGGGCTTCAAATGCTTTTAACCAAATTATTGAAAAAGACACCGATGCCTTAATGAAACGCACAATGAACCGTCCTTTGCCAACCGGCAGAATGCACGTTTCCATGGCGATGGTCATCGCAGTTTCCTTTACCATTTTGGGCTTGGCCATTTTGTACAGCATTAACCCAAAAAGCGCCTTGTTTGGCGCCATTTCCATTTTTTTGTACACAAGTGTTTATACGCCATTAAAATCGATAACGCCTTTAGCTGTTTTTGTTGGTGCCATACCGGGCGCCATTCCATTTATGTTGGGTTGGGTTGCCGCAACCGATGATTTTTCGATTGAACCGGGCATGTTATTTTTAATTCAGTTTTTTTGGCAGTTTCCTCATTTTTGGGCAATCGCCTGGCTGCAGTATGATGAATACAAAAAAGCCGGCTTTAATTTGATGCCGATGGGACAAAAAAACAAAAAAGCGGTGGTGCAAATAATTATTTATACAGTTTGCCTGATTATAGTTTCTGTGATTCCGGTGTTAAAATTGACAGGAAATTTTTATATTTATCCGGTTACAGCAGTTATTTTAGCATTTTTGGGCGGTATTATGTTATTTTATGCGGTTAAACTGCATAAAAACCAAACCAATAAAGAAGCGAGACAATTGATGTTATCAAGCGTATTGTACATTACATTGGTGCAAGTTATTTATGTGGTGGATAAATTTTTACATTAAAAAAACCGAATTACACCCTTCGAAAAAGCTTGTATTGAGCGTAGACGAAAGGCTCAGGGTGATAATTTATGATTTACGATTTTTAAATTTATATATTTTATGAGGATAAGCCCTATTTAAAAAAGCATTTGCGTTAGGGATTGCGCGGCATGTTTGAGCGCTTTTTTAGTTGTTTTTCGCAACTAAAAAACGCGAGCAGCAAAAGCCCGACCCTTGCGGGAACGCCAAAATATTTTAGGCATAAATAGCTGTAATTAATTAGAATTAAACATTTTATATTTAAAAAAAAACCAACAGTTAAACGATTAAACAAATAAACAATTTCATGGAACAAACTTTAGAACAAGAGTACAGACAGGCAAAACGGAAATCGGCAAAACCTATGTTGTGGGTCTCTATGGTGAGCATGACGATGATGTTTGCCGGACTTACAAGCGCTTATGTGGTAAGCAGAAAACGCATTGATTGGGTGTCGTTTGATTTACCGCAGGCTTTTTATATCAGCACGCTTTTAATTGTGTTGAGCAGCATCACTTTTATGCTTGCCAAATACTTCATTAAACAAAACAACAGACAAATTACCGGTGTTTTTTTGTTATCAACCTTATTTTTGGGTGTTGGTTTTGTGTTTTTTCAGTTTGAAGGATTTAGCGAGTTGTTAAAGTCGGGTTTGTTTTTTGCGGGGGAACAAAGCACCGTAAAATCGTCCTTCATTTACGGCATCACCATTGCCCATTTGGCGCATATTGCGGCAGGAATTGTGGTGTTGCTGGTGGTGATTTTTAACCACTTCAACAAAAAATATTCGGCAAATGATACGCTTGGACTAGAATTAGGCGCCATTTTCTGGCATTTTGTGGATATTCTTTGGATATATTTGTTTTTATTTTTCTATTTTATTAGATAATAAAAAATATGTACTTTTGGCGGAACTATAACTAAAAATCAAAACAAAACTTTTATGGAAGCAACTATTGCGACTGACAATAATGAAAAAAACTGGAGCGGAGGCGATCAAAAACCTTTAGGCGCAAGTTATGGCAAAATGATGATGTGGTTTTTCATTTTATCCGATGCGTTAACATTTTCGGGTTTCTTGGGTGCTTACGGCTTAATGCGCTTTAAATTTCACGATTCCTGGCCGATAGCTGATGAGGTTTTTACCCACTTTCCTTTTTTACATGGCGTGCATGCACCGATGTATTATGTGGCGTTAATGACTTTTATTTTGATATTTTCATCGGTAACCATGGTGTTGGCAGTTGATGCAGGCCATCAGATGAATAAAGCAAAAGTGACTTTTTATATGTTGCTTACCATTATTGGCGGTGCCATTTTCTTGGGTTCACAAGCCTGGGAATGGAAAAATTTCATCAACGGAACCTACGGCGCGGTAAAATTAAACGACGGAAAAATTATTCAGTTTGTTGATGCAACAGGAGAACAAATTACGTTGGAGAGTTTTGTGAAATCACAACATTCAGAAAGAACACAACATATGGCAAATAAAGGGATTTGGTTTACAAAAGAAGCTGAATTACCACCTTTTACCTTAAATGAAGTTGTTGAAAGTTTTAAGGCAAATCCGGGAGTTTCCATAAGAACCGAACTGATTAATCCGGAAACAAAAGCAAAAACGATTATTCCGCACAATGAGGCGATGGGCTTTTTGAATGAAGCAAAATCGGTGGTTGTGGGCGCCAATTTAAGAGAAAATGAATACGGGAAAACCTTGTTTGCCAATTTCTTTTTCTTTATCACAGGATTCCACGGATTCCACGTTTTATCGGGCGTAATCATTAATATCATCATCTTTTTTAATGTGATTATTGGCACTTATGAACGAAGAGGACATTACGAAATGGTTGAAAAAGTTGGACTTTATTGGCACTTTGTAGATTTGGTTTGGGTATTTGTATTCACCTTCTTCTACTTGGTTTAATTCACAAAAAGACATTAAAATGACACACGAACAAGAACATACGTCGCACACAAAATTAATTTGGAAAGTATTCGCAATACTTTCTGTCATCACTATTGTTGAAGTTGCTTTGGGAATTATAAAACCTGACGCACTTTATTTAACCAAATTTTTGGGCACCAGTCCGCTAAATATCATATTCCTTGTTTTGACGCTGGTAAAAGCCTACTATATCACCTGGTTTTTTATGCATATGGCCGATGAAAAGAAGAGTTTAAGACGCGCGGTGGTTTGGACTTCCGTTTTCTTAATCATTTATTTGGCCACATTATTGTTACTTGAAGGAAGCTACATCAGCGACGTTTTGGGACCGCTCACAAAGTGGAACTACTAATATTTTAAATAGAAAAAGGTGGTTTTTAACCGCCTTTTTTGTTTAACTTTAATCACATGAAAAAATTCTGGGTCCTTTTTAGCCTGTTTATATTGCCTTTGGTATTTTACATATTTCTGTCGAAAGGAATCTATAAATACGCCAATTTACCAATTTTAACGGAAAATGTTGTTGACTTGATTGTAGTTTCTCCGGTGACAACTGCCACTTTTTCTGAAAAATTAACCGTTGTTTGTTTTTTGGGAAGCGACATTAATATGGCCAAGGCAAGTCTGTTTAATTTAAACCAAACCATTTACAAAAGGTATTATCAAAAACCATTTTTTCAGATGGTTGCCATCCTTCCGCAGGGATTGGAAAAAGAATACGAAGAAACCTTTAAAGAACTTGCGGCCTTTACAGATACAGGCAAATGGCATTTTATTTATGCCAGCAAGGAAAACACAAACTTACTTTTCGACAGTTTTGACACGCCATTTAAATTGGATGAAAACGGCTATTCGGAATATGCGTTTATTGTGGATATGGAATTGCGCTTGCGCGGAAGAAAAGATGATGAAGACACCAAAGGCGGAAAATTATATGGTTATAATATGAAATCGGTTTCAACGTTGAAGAATAAAATGAAAGACGATATTGACATTATTTATTATCAATTGAAAAAATCGGCCGAAAAACAGGCAAGAAGAAAAAGGGAAATTTAAATAAAGAAATGAAAAAATACTCTTATATAGGCATTGCATTTATCATATTAATTTTCGGAATTTATGCGGTTCCGAAAATTGTGAACAGATTTAAAACACCAAAATTGGTAACCATCGGCAAAGTTCCGCCGTTTGAATTTACCAACCAAGACGGTAATTTGATCACCAATTCATTTTATGAAGGAAAAGTTTATGTGGTAGAGTTTTTTTTCACCACTTGCCCTACCATTTGTCCGAAAATGAATGAAAACATGCTTAAAATTCAAAATGCGTTTTATGGAAATTTGGATTTTGGCATTGCCTCTTTCAGCATCAACCCAAAATATGACACGCCACAAGTTTTAAAGGAATATGCAAAATCTCATGGCGCAACTTCAAAAAACTGGAACTTTTTAACAGGTGACCAGGAAAAAATTTATGAACTCTCAAATACCGGATTCACCTTGTATGCCGGTGAAGACAGCAATGCCCAAGGCGGATTTGAACATTCGGGGATGTTTGCTTTGGTGGATAAACAGGGAAATATTCGCTCGCGCTTAGATGAATACGGAAACCCGATTGCTTTTTACGACGGACTTGACCAAAAAGGCGTGCAACAAATTAAAGAAGACATTAAAATACTTTTAAAAGAATAATGGAAACAGCTTCAAAAAAATACAATTTGTGGATTATCATTCTGTCAATCGCCATTCCTTTGGCGGTTGCAATTTTGTTTAGCGTTAAAATAGATGTGCAACTTCCGATTTTTCTGCCGCCGATTTACGCCACCTTAAACGCGTTTACGGCAGTGCTTTTGGTACTTGCATTTTGGGCCGTCAAAAACAAAAAAATAGCCTTGCATGAAAAATTGATGAAAACTGCCATTGCATTTTCTGTGCTGTTTTTAGTGCTGTATGTGGCGTATCATATGACGTCGGATTCCACAAAATTTGGCGGTGAAGGCATTGTAAAAACAGTTTATTTTATTATTTTAATTTCACATATTTTATTGTCTGTTTTGGTCATTCCATTTGTGTTGATCACTTATGTTAGGGCCATCACAAACCAAGTGGCATTGCATAAAAAAATAGCGCGATTTACATTTCCGTTGTGGCTGTATGTTGCCGTAACCGGCGTAATTGTTTATGTGATGATTTCGCCGTATTATTAGGCCCAGCCCCCTAACCCCCGAAGGGGGAATTATAAAAGTTGAAAGGTGAAAGTTGAAAGTTGAAAGCTGAAAGGTGAAAGTTGAAAGTTGAAAGCTCAAAGCTGAAAGGTGAAAGTTGAAAGCTCAAAGCTGAAAGGTGAAAGGTGAAAGTTGAAAGCTCAAAGCTGAAAGTTGAAAGTTGAAAGCTCAAAGCTCAAAGGTGAAAGCTCAAAGGTGAAAGCTCAAAGCTCAAAGCTCAAAGTTGAAAGTTGAAAGGTGAAAGTTGAAAGTTGAAAGCTCAAAGCTGAAAGGTGAAAGTTGGAAGGTGACAGGTGACAGGTGACAGGTGAAAGCTCAAAAATAAGTTCAAACATAATTTGAAAACAAATCAAAGAAGAAGCGTCATATGATTTTCCTGCCTGCCGGCAGGTAGGTTTGGTTTTAAAATATTAATTTTTTAGCGTTAAGCCGTGCGACTGGAAAAAGCCCCTAGCCCCTGCTTCGACTGCGCTCATCATAGACTAAAAGGGGGGAATTTAAAATAGGAACGTTAATGATAAACAGATTGCCGCAGTTTTTTGCAAAAAACTTCGCAATGACGAAATAAATATACGATTCAACATTTAAACGATTCAACGCAATAAATAAGCAACCCATGAAAAAAACATTGCTTTCAATAATCTTTCTTTTTTTTATTCAATTAGCCAGTGCGCAATGTGCTATGTGCAAGGCTGTTGTTGAAAGCGGAAGACCTGAAGAAGCGGAAGGCTTAAATTCGGGTATTTTGTATTTAATGGTGTTTCCTTATATTTTGGTGGGCGCTTTGTTTTTTATTATAATCAGGAATAAAATTGCAGGAAAGAAAAAGGAGTAAAATTTAAATTGGCATTGTTTTTTTAACTGCAAATGCCGCAAAGAAATATGCAAGGAACTACCTGAATTTTGTATGATAAATTTAACGCGCGTTAGGGATTGCAGTGAAAAGCCCGCAGGAACGCTTTTGGGCGTGACGAGGACTTGTAACGAAAAGCCCGACCGCTTTTTCAGCGGGAACGCCTACCAAAAAGGCAGGCAGGCCCATCATAAAATTTAACATTTCCATAAGCGGCTAATCGTGTAACAAATGCTAATTTTAGTCGTCATATACAGAATCAACATAATTATAAACTCAGTCATACAAAATGAGAACAAGAATTCTAAGTATTTTGGCGTTCGTATTATTTATAAATGCAACTGCGCAAGATAAAAAATGGACACTTAAGGAATGTGTAAACTACGCTTTAGACCACAATATCACCATAAAACAAAACAAGTTGAATGTTGAAATTAGCCAAGAGAACGTAATTAGCGCCAAAGGGAACTTTTTGCCAAATTTAAACGCCTCGACAAGCGGAAATTTAAATTTCGGATCGGGTTTCGACCCAGTATCCCAAGATCGGGTTTCAACCAGTACTTATGGCGGTTCCTTAGGCATCAATTCAGGTGTCACTGTTTTTAATGGGTACAGAAATTTAAACACTTATAAGCAGGCGAAATTAGGCGTTGAAGGCAGCAAATTAGATTTAGAAAAAATTCAGGATGATATTTCATTATATGTTGTAAACTCCTATTTGAATGTGTTGTTTGCTAAAGAAAATTTGAAAGTTGCCATTGTTCAATATGAAATTAGCAAAAAACAAATTGAAAATGCGCAGGCAAAGTTTGATGCGGGCACGAAGCCAAAAGGCGATTTATTAAACGCGCAATCTACTTCCGCCACTGATGAACAATCCGTAATTTTAAATGAAAACGCGTTGAATTTGGCTTTGTTGGATTTGGCCCAAATATTACAGGTTGAGCCTGTTGGTTTTGATATTGAAGCGATAGAAGTTAACGCGCCTTCCATTATTATGATGTATAAAAACCCAAATGAAGTTTACCAAAAAGCGTTAACGAACAGGCCTGAGATTAAAAAAGCTGAATTGGAAATTGAATCGGCGGATTTATCGGTTGAAATTGCCAAAGCCTCATTTTCGCCATCGGTATCTTTAGGCGCAAACGTTGGTACCGGTTATGGTTACAACCTTAAAAATAATTCTCACATCCCTTACTTTACGCAATTGGATGACAATTTGGGTTATGGGGTTAATTTTAATGTGAACATTCCCATTTTTAACAGAAATCAAACCAAATCGAATGTAAATAGGCAAAAAATTAATTATGAAATTTCAAAATTTGGATTAGACAACCAAAAATTGCAATTGGAACAAACCATACAAAAAGCCTTTTACGATGCAAAAGCTGCGGCAAAAACATACGAATCTGCCAAAAAATCGCTGAGCGCGCAAGAGGAAGCTATTAAAAATGCTCAAGAAAGTTATAGTTTTGGGGTAATGACACAGTTTGACTTTGATCAAGTGCGCAATCGTTTTGTAAATGCAGAAGGCGCCATGATTAGGGCAAAATACGATTTTGTGTTTAAGACTAAAGTGTTGGAATTTTACTATGGCGAGATTATTGTGCTTGATTAGTTTTTGAAAAAATACCGCAAAAAATCCAACGCAAAACGTTGGATTTTTTTTATAATTATTTAATGAAGTACCTTTGCCTTTTTCGGCGGCTACGCTAAACAAACGTTAAAAACTAATAAACTTTTTGATTTTGATTTTAAACATAGAAACAGCCACAAAAAATTGCTCGGTAAGCATTGCTGAAGAAGGCAAAACCATCGCTTTAAAGGAATTGAACGACGGTAATTATTCGCATGCCGAAAAATTGCACGAATTGATTGAACAAGTTGTTTTGGAAGCCCAGATTTCGCTATCCGATTTAAAAGCTATAGCGGTAAGCAAAGGGCCGGGTTCTTACACCGGTTTGCGCATTGGCGTTTCGGCGGCAAAAGGGCTTTGCTTTGCGCTGGACATTCCGTTGATTTCTACAAACACCTTACAATCATTGGCGTTATCTGTTTCCATAGAAAAAGGCTATAAAATCCCTTTGTTGGATGCAAGAAGAATGGAAGTTTACAGCCAAGTTTTTAATGAAAAGACTGAAAAAATAAGGGAAGTTTATGCGGAGATTATTACGTCAGAATCTTTTTCTGAGTTTTTAAATGCTGATAAAGTTTGCTTTTTTGGCGACGGCGCCGAAAAATGCAAGGCCATTATCAACCATAAAAATGCTGTTTTTATCGACAACAAATTTCCTTCGGCAAAAGAAATGTCGGTTCTTTCTCACGAAAAATACGGCAACAATGATTTTGAGGATGTCGCTTATTTTGAACCTTTTTATTTGAAAGAATTTTTAGGGGCAATTCCAAAAAAGTAGGTTAATTCCCAAAAAAACCAACAACAATCCTATAAGAGCCGGAGCTGCCTGAACATAAAATAATTTTATATTTTTTGTGGTGTACGCACCAAAAATACCGGCAACAACCACGCAACTTAAAAAGAAAACAGCCAATTGTCCAAAATTATTTTTATTTAAAATCGCCCAAATAAGTCCGGCCGCCAAAAAACCATTGTACAAACCTTGATTTTTAGCCATCGTTTTTGAGCTTTTTGCTGCTTCCAAAGTTAACACGAATGTTTTTAAGCCTTTTGGTTTGTCCCAATAAAACATTTCCAAAATCATAAAATAAATATGCTCAAAAGCCACTAAGACCATTAAGAAAATTTGGACAGTCTTTATTTTAGAATTTAATTTTTAGTTGTTCCAACGCTTTTTTCGCTTCCTTTTCGGGCAAATTACAGGCAGAATTTACGCAAACGTAAATAAGTGTTTCGGTTTCATTAAAACGATCTTTCAATAAAGGCATATTGCTTTTTTTGGTGCTTCCGGCAATTAATTTATTTGGGACATACTGTTGGTTAATTTCTTTAAGCCGGATTAAGGCATCTTTGCCAGAAATGGCAATTTCATAAAAATCCCCCACAAAATTTGATAACAATTGCAGCCAATTGGAATATCCCGAGCCATATTGCCGGGTTCGTTCTTTTACATTCCGCAACATTTGCTCGCTCACTTTTAAGTAATAACTGTTGGCATAATGATGGCTTAATTTGAATAAATTTTTTGCCATAATAGAGTTTGAAGCCGGCATTACATTGTCTTCAATTTCCATTTTTCGCGCAATTAAATCGGCATCCTGATTAGAGGTAAAATAAAACATGGAACGGTTTTCATCGAAAAAATGATCAAAAGCATAATCCGCCAATTGTTTGGCGGTGCTTAGCCATAATTCATTAAAAGTGGCTTCGTACAAAGAAATAAAAGCGTCAATTACCGTGGCATAGTCTTCCAAATAACCGTTTATGGCGCTTTTGCCATTTTTATAACTGTGGTTTAGGTTTCCGTCTTCCTGCAGCTGTTTGGTGTAAATAAATGTCGCGTTTTTTATGGCGGCATCTAAAAAATGTTGCTCGTTAAAAACCGAATAAGCATCTATATATCCTTTCAGCATCAAGGCATTCCAGGAAGTCAGCGATTTATCATCGAGTCTTGGCCGTTTTTTTTTGGTGCGTTCTTTCAGCAATAATTTTTGCCAGGAAATCACTTTGTTTTCAAGTTCAGCGATTGAAATTGCGTATTTTTTGGCAATTTCCGAATCACTGTTTTTCCTGATCAATACATAGTTTTCGTGCTCCCAAAGTCCGTAATAATTAACATTGTAATAATCGGCAAAAAGGTCATAATCCTTTTGTAAAATGGTTTTCAATTCATTTTTGGTCCAAACATAAAAAGCGCCTTCTTCCAATTTTCCGTCGGCATTGATGCTGTCGGCATCCAAAGAAGAATAAAAAGCACCTTCCTGGGTGGTGAGTTCGCGTTGAATAAATTCGAGGGTATGATAAACGGTTTTTTTATACAATTCATTTTTGGTGGCCTGATAGGCTTCGGCGTACAAACTCACCAATTGTCCGTTGTCGTACAACATTTTCTCAAAATGCGGCACGTGCCATTTTGCATCGACAGAATAGCGGGAAAATCCGCCCCCAATTTGATCGTAAATACCGCCATAAGCCATTTTTGTGAGGGAAGTATTCACATAATTCAACATTTCCTCATTTTCGGAACGAAGGGCATAATTGAGCAAAAATTGGTAATTGTTGGGCATCGGAAACTTAGGCGCGCCTCTTCTTCCGCCCAAATCGGGATCCATATTTTGTTGCCATTCCTGTACGGCTTGGTCCAAATCTGCCACCGTAAAATCTTCCTTTTTGTCGTTAAACGCCACCAAATCCGAATTTTTGATGCCATCTGTCAATCTTTCGGCATATTCAATGGCTTTTTCCGGAGTTTCCCCATACAAATTTGCCAATTGCTCCAGTGCATTTATCCAGTTGTCTTTGGGGAAATACGTTCCGCCCCAAATGGGTCTTCCATCGGGCAAAGCCACGCAGTTTAATGGCCAGCCGCCACGGCCGGTAATTAACTGTATGGCGTTCATATACACCTGGTCCACATCTGGACGCTCTTCCCTATCAACTTTTATGTTGATAAAATGCTTGTTCATCACCGCTGCCACTTCTTCATTTTCAAAACTTTCGTGCTCCATCACGTGGCACCAATGACACGAAGAATAACCAACGGAAATTAACAACAATTTGTTTTCCTTTTTGGCAAGCGCCAAGGTTTCCTTATTCCACGCATACCAGTTTACGGGATTGTGCGCGTGTTGCAGCAAGTACGGACTTGTTTCTTTTATGAGGCTGTTGGTGAATTTATGTTCGGGCATTTTGGTCTCGGTTTTTTTTTGGTTACAATTGGTAAAAATGAGCAAAGTTAGAAAGCATAAACGATACATTGCTGATTTTTTATAAATATAGTAAATTGTAGATTCATTTTGTGTTACCTGCTTTACGATTGGGTTAAATTTTAGGGAATTTAGCCATTGTGCTTTTCTGACCATTTTCTCTAACGAAAGTAAAATAACCTAATCTCAGATCATTGTATGCACAAGATTTTCAGCAAACTAAAAATCAGTTTGATGTTTAGTAACAAAAAAAAACGTTTTTGCTATGCTTATAGAAAAACAAGTTCTCTGGAATTTAGTCTGCAAATTGTAACAAACAGCATAAAATTGCAACCAATAATAAAAAACAACAATAAAAAGGCACTATTACATTGTTTAATTATTTTTTTAAAAGGGATATTGAATTGTCATCAGTTTTTCATTCTCAGTCAAAACAAAAAATTGTGTATTTTTAAAGTCTCTTAAATTTTCAAATATGAAAAAAATAACGCTGTTACTGCTTCTTTTAGTAAGCCTTACTTTAAAGGCACAAATGAAAGCCGATGATGTAAAATCTTTTACCCTAAAAAACGGAATGAAATTTTTGGTGGTGGAAGATTTCTCCATTCCAAACGCCAATATGTATTTATTCTACAAAGTTGGAAGCCGAAACGAATATCAGGGAATTACAGGCTTGTCGCATTTTTTTGAGCATATGATGTTTAACGGCGCAAAAAAATATGGCCCAAAACTTTTTGACCAAACGATGGAATTTAACGGTGGCGCCAATAACGCCTACACCACTAAAGATGTAACGGTTTACACCAATTGGTTTCCGGCAACTGCCATGGAAGTTATTTTTGATTTGGAAGCCGACCGGATTTCCAGTCTTAGCATCGATCCTAAAATTGTGGAAAGCGAAAGAGGCGTTGTGTTAAGTGAACGGAGCACCGGACTTGAAAATTCGCCTTGGCGGGTTTTGTCTGAATCTGTTGAAGCCACTGCTTTTATAGAACACCCTTATCATTGGTCGGTTATTGGCTATGAAGATGATATGAAAAATTGGAAACAACAAGATTTGGAGCGCTATTTTAAAATGTATTATGCGCCCAACAATTGTGTGGCGGTTATTTCCGGAGCCATCAAAATGGCCGAAGTTAAACGATTGGCCGAAAAATATTTAGAACCAATTCCTGCCCAACCGGCACCGCCTGAAATAACCATTTCAGAACCGGCCCAAACTGGAGAACGCAGAATTACGGTGCAAAAAGAAGTCGCCAATCCGTATTTGATGGTCGCTTATCATACGCCCGAAACCAAGCACGAAGATTATTATGCGTTGAATATCCTTAGTGCTGTACTTTCAAGAGGACAATCTTCAAGGTTGTATGCGGAACTGGTAAACAAACAGCAATTGGCCACTTCGGTATTTACAAATTTTGGCAATAGCTTCAATCCCAATCTTTTAGGTATTTATGCCATCGCAAATAAAGACGTGAATCATTTAGATTTAGAGAATGCCATTTATGTTGAGATTGAAAAAATAAAAAACGAAGGCATCAGCGAACTTGAACTTCAGAAGATTAAAAACCAAAAATTGATGGAATTTTACAATCAGGTAGAAACCATCAACGGAAAATCGAACAATATTGGAACTTACGAAGTGTTTTTTGGCGATTATAAAAAAATGTTCGATGCGCCAAAAAATTACAACAGCATAAAAGCGGCAGATGTGCAAAACGTTGCCAAAAAATATTTTACAAAAAGCAACAGAACAGTAGGCGTATTAAAAACAAATACAGAAGAATAATTTTATGGAACGTATCACAAAAAAACTCATCATCATCGGCCTATTTTTGTTTGCATTTTCAAATTTATCGGCGCAAGGTTTTAAATTACCCGAACACACCAATTTTAACTTGCCCAACGGACTTACCATTTATTTGATGGAGCAACATGATGTTCCCGTAATTAGTGTTTCCGCTGTTTTGCCTGCCGGCGCTATTTATGACAATGAAAAAAACGGACTGGCATTTTTAACGGCCAAAGCGCTAAAACACGGAACAAAAAATTTCAGCAAATTAAAACTTGATGAAGAAATTGACTTCATCGGTGCCTACATCAGTACAGATGCCTCGAAAGAATTTGCAAGTGTTTCTTCAAAATTTGCGGCAAAAGACCAAGACAAAATGCTGGCCTTAATCAAGGAAATATTGCTCGAACCTGTTTTTGATGTTGCAGAATTTGAAAAAGAAAAAAGCAGGTTGCTGGTTGGCCTTGAACAACAAAAAGAAAGTCCGAGAGCCGTAATTGGCGACTATTTCGACAAACTTTTATACGGAAATCACGTTTATGGAAATGAAATTCAAGGAAATAATGCCAGCGTTGAAAAATTAACTGTGGATGACGTGAAGTCTTTTTACAACACAAATTACAAACCAAATCAGGCGGCCATAAGCATTGTAGGCGATTTTTCGGCAAAAGACATGAAAAGAAAATTAACCGCGCTGTTCTCAAACTGGAAAAAAAGCGAAAATGAGTTGGAAAATTTGGCAGCAAAACCCATCGCCTACCCAATTGAAGATCGCGTGATGTTGGTGAATAAAGAAGATGCAAAAGAAACTACATTTTATATTGGCTCGAGAGGCATTCCCAGAAACAATCCCGATTTTGTGGCCATTGAAGTAATTAACACCTTATTTGGCGGCCGATTTACTTCGATGCTAAATGATGAGTTGCGCGTAAATACCGGTTTAACTTATGGCGCCGGCAGCCGATTTAATACCTTAAAAAATGGCGGTTCTTTTATAATCAGCACTTTTACCGCAAGCAAAACTACCGAAGCCGCTATTGATAAATCTTTGGAGGTGTTGAACAAGTTACACACAAACGGCATCGATGAAAAATCACTCACCTCAGCCAAAAATTATGTAAAAGGACAGTTTCCGCCGCGTTATGAAACAACGAGCCAGCTGGCAAACTTGCTCACACAAATGTTCTGGTATAATTTTGACGCTTCTTTTATCGAAAATTTTGAAAAAAATGTTGATAGCTTAGATCTCAAAAAAGCCAACCAAATTATTGCCGACTATTTTCCGAAAAACAATTTTCAATTTGTGTTGGTTGGGAAAGCAGCAGATATCAAAAATATTGCGGAAAAATATGGCAAAGTAACGGAGGTGCAAATAAAAGACAGCCCAAAAAAATGATGATATATAAGTAATGTGATTTTATGGTGTTTTAAATAAATGCGTGAAGTTTATCATTAGGTTATACAAAATCCTGCGCGACTTATTTAGCTGAAATGTTGGTAAAAATTGCGATATTTACCGTTGAATTTTAAATCCAAAGTACCATGAGCCTTTCGTTTCAAAAACTGTTTTTTGCCATCTCAACAGTGATTGCAATTTTCGCTGTTTTGATTTTGGCCAAGCCCATTCTTGTTCCTTTAGGCTTCGCGTTGCTCATTTCCTTCATTCTTTATCCGTTGGCTAAAAAGTTGGAAACTTGGGGAATCAACAGATTGTTTGCCGCTTTTTTGTCCATGCTTATGATGACATTATTTATTGGGGGCGGAATTTCCTTTTTTCTAACACAAATTACAAATCTTCCTAATGAGCTCTCAAGTTTTCAGGATAAAATTATGGGGCTGCTTAAGAATATTATTATGTATATTAACAACCATGTAAACCTTGAAGCAGATTTGGAAAAAGAATACCTTCTTGACCAACTAAAGGAATGGTTTAAAAATATGGCTTTCCCAGTTGCGGAAAACACCTTCTATACTACCACAAATTTTTTAGCAGGGCTTCTGGCAACCATTGTTTATACCTTTTTGTTTTTGATTTACAGAACCGGATTGACCCAGGCTTTTATTAAATTTTCTCCCACAGACAAAAGAGAAGTTGCTTTAAATATGCTTAAAAAAGTGCAAAAAGTTGGCCAAAAATATTTGGGTGGCATGATTGTGTTGATTCTCATTTTAGGGTTGGCAAATAGCCTAGGGCTATGGGTTATTGGCGTTGACAGTCCGTTTCTTTTCGGATTCTTGGCTGCCGCTATGTCAATTATTCCGTATGTGGGAACAACCTTGGGCGCGAGCATTCCTGTTTTATACGCTTTTATGTCGCACGATTCTTTGTGGATTCCATTTGCTGTTGCCGTATTATTTTGGGCAATCCAATTAATCGAAAGCAACTTTTTAAGTCCGAAAATTGTAGGAAACAGCTTACAAATCAATGCCTTGGCCGCCATTTTAAGTTTGTTGATTGGCGCTTCCGTTTGGGGAATTTCCGGGATGGTTTTGTTTTTGCCTTTTGTGGCGATGTTAAAAGTTATTTGTGAGGAATATGAACCGCTAAAACCTGTTGCCTTATTAATTGGAAGCCAAAATGAAGATGAAAATAATAGTTCAGATAAATCTATGCGTAACCGTTTTAAAAAAATAAAAACCAAAATATCAAAAATCAGCAAAAAATCCAATAAATAAAATAGCTGTAAAAATACTTATCACAAACGCCTTAAAAATTAACAAAACAGCAAATAACCTAAAAATGAAAAACAAATTCCTTTTAATCCTATTGGCGATTTTCACCACAATCAGCGCTTGTAAATCCGACAAAAAATCCATGAAAACTCTAGAAAATAAGCCCGACAACAGTCGCACTTCCCTAGATTGGCCAAGCGTTTATCGCGGGGTGTTGCCTTGCGCAGATTGCGAAGGCATTGAAACTGAAATTACCTTAAATAACGATTTAACCTATGTGATTTCTTCGATATATTTAGGAAAAAACAATGAAGCCATTAAAGAAAACGGCACTTTTGTTTGGGATGAAGCCGGCGCCAAAATAGCCTTGAAAAATGAAGAAGCAAATTCTGCCGCCAATCAATATTTGGTGGGCGAAAACATGCTTTTTAAATTGGATGCCGACGGAAACAGGATTGAAGGGGAACTAAAAGAAAAATACCAATTAAAAAAAGTGCATTTCGACAATGAAATTACCGAAAAATACTGGAAACTTATAGAGCTAAACGGAAACAAACTAATTTTAGGCAAAAACCAAAATACTGGTCCGCACTTAACGCTTAAAAAAGAAAATAGCCGCGTTTTTGGCAATGGCGGATGCAATTCTTTTCAAGGAACTTTCGAACTTTCAGAAGGGAAGAAAATAAAATTTTCCGAAATGGCGGCAACCAAAATGTTTTGCGACTATAGGGAAACGGAACAGGAATTATTCAGTGCTTTAGAAATGGCCGATAATTATTCCGCAAAAAATGATACCATAACGCTTAATAATGCAGCCATGCTTTCCTTGGCCAAGTTTCAAATGATTTACGGCAAATAAAAAAGTGTAAAATAGCATTTTTTATTATTTTTCTGAAAAAATAGCAACTAAAAACTCAGCTGCAAATGGACAAACTTAACATAAGAAAAGCGAATTTTGAAGATACGGAGCTGCTGCTGACTATTGGCAGGCAAACTTTTTTTGAAAAATTTACCCAAAACAATTCCGAAGAAAATATGCTTCAATATGCTTCGGAAGCTTACACTTTAGAAAAAATCGCGAGCGAAGTAAACAACCCAAACTCCCAATTTTATTTGGCGAGTTTAAACAACCAAACCGTTGGCTATTTAAAAATCAATTTTGCAGAAGCGCAAACGGAATTGCAAGATCCAGAAGCGCTTGAACTGGAGCGCATATATGTGCTTAAAGAATTTCAGGGCAGGAAATTTGGACAGCAACTTTTTGATAAAACACTTGAAATTGCAAAACAAGCCAAACGCAATTATCTTTGGCTGGGTGTTTGGGAAGAAAATACAGGCGCCATAAAATTTTATGAAAAAAACGGGTTGAAAGCCTTCAGCAAACATGTTTTTATGTTGGGAAACGATGCACAAACCGACATTATGATGAAACTTGAACTTAACTATCCTAAAACAAACTAAAAAAATAGGTGAGCATTCAATCTAAAATAGGGTATATTTAAACAATTCCCTTATATTTACTGCAATTTATGCCATAAATTGGCACAATAATAAGCAAAGCAAATGACAGATTTTTTTAAACATTTGATCCACGAATTTGAGTTGCCGCT
Organism: Lutibacter sp.; assembly: GCA_014859175.1. Classification (GTDB taxonomy): domain Bacteria; phylum Bacteroidota; class Bacteroidia; order Flavobacteriales; family Flavobacteriaceae; genus Lutibacter. The sequence continues at coordinate 19,024 of JACUUQ010000015.1, forward strand.
GGGAAATCCGGTGTTGATATTTTCTTTAATTCTTCTTATTATTTTACTTTCGCCCATTCTTTTACGGAAATTAAATATTCCCGGAATTATCGGTTTAATTATTTCAGGAGTGGTAATTGGGCCACACGGATTAAATATTCTGGAAAAAAATTCTGCGGTCGATTTATTTTCAACAATAGGTTTGCTTTACATTATGTTTATTGCCGGACTTGAATTGGACATGAACCAATTTAAGGCGAACAGAAACAAAAGCCTTTTATTCGGTTTTTTTACATTCATTATTCCTTTGAGCATCGGTTTTCCTGTTTGTTTTTATTTTCTGGACTACGACTTTAACGCGAGTTTGCTTACCGCCAGTATGTTCGCAACCCACACGCTTGTTGCTTATCCTATAGTGAGTAAATTGGGGATTTCCAAAAATCAAGCGGTAGCAATTACGGTTGGCGGAACCATCCTAACAGATACCGCCGTACTTATTATTTTGGCAGTGATTATTGGCAATAGTGAAGGAAATTTGAATCAGGACTTTTGGATTACATTGGGGATTTCACTGACTATTTTTTCAGCCATAATGTTTTTGGTGATCCCTAAAATTGCCAAATGGTTTTTCAGCAGGCTTGAAAGTGAAAAACATTCGCACTATATTTTTGTGCTCGCCGTTGTTTTCTTTGCCGCATTTTTGGCCGAAGTGGCCGGCGTTGAATCCATCATCGGTGCTTTTGTGGCTGGTTTGGCCCTTAACAAATTAATTCCGCATTCTTCAGCATTGATGAACAGGATCGAGTTTATTGGAAACTCATTGTTTATTCCTTTTTTCCTGATTTCGGTGGGAATGATTGTTGACATAAGCGTGATCACAAAAGGTCCGCAAGCCATTATTGTGGCTGCTGCGCTTACTGTTGTTGCCCTATTCGGAAAATGGTTCGCCGCCTTGTTCACGCAACTTATTTTTAAATATTCAGCGGCACAACGCCAGCTAATTTTTGGTCTTAGCAGTTCTCATGCCGCAGCAACCCTTGCCATTATTTTGGTGGGTTACAAAGCCAAAATTTTAGACGAAAATATTTTGAACGGAACCATTATATTAATTTTGGTAACCTGCATTGTGGCTTCTTTTGCGACCGAAAAAGCCGCTAAAAAAATTGTCGTAGAAATGGAGGACGACCATTCCGACTTAAAAAAATCGAGCGAATTTACCGAGGAACACATTTTAATTCCAATTGCCAACATAGAAAGCATTGAAAAACTGCTCGAATTCTCCATTTACATCAAGGATAAAAAATCGGCCCATCCAGTGTCCATTCTTTCCGTCGTTTCCAATAATGATGAAGCCGAAATCAACATTTTGAGAGCAAGAAACAAGCTCGAAACATTTGTAAAACAAGCATCGGCATCAGAAACCAAAGTGAGTGTGATCACCACCATAGATCACAATCCTGCCAGTGGTATTTCCCGAATTTCAAGGGAAACTATGGCCGATATCATTGTTTTGGGATGGCCTCACAAGGCAGGTTTAATAGACAAACTCATCGGTGAAAAAGTGAACAGTATTTTAGAAAACACCGATAAAACAACTTTTATTTGCCATTTTGAAAAACCTTTGGTATTACACAAACGCATTACGTTGGTGATTCCGCCTTTGGCCGAACATGAAAACGGATTTGAACAGTGGTTTGCCAAAATGGCCAAATTGGCGCAAGAATTAAGCATTCCTATTTTGCTTTGCTGCAACGATACCACCAAGAGTTTTGTGCAAAAACTGATGAAAAAAGCGCGATTAACAGCCTTAATTATTCCCTATTTCTTCGAAGAGTGGGACGACTTTTTTATCATTTCAAAAGCCATAAAAGCAGATGATTTAATCGTGTTGGTTTGCGCACGCAAAGGCGCCGCTTCCTATATAAATCTGCTTGAACACCTTCCTTCGAAACTCGAAAAACATTTCGAAAATAACAGCCGAATCGTTATTTATCCACAACAATTCAGCCTGGCTTACAGCACAGAAAAATATGATGACAATATTACGCCCGAACCTTTGCGCAAAGGAATTGAAGCCGCACAAAAAATTGGCCGCGGCATTGGCAGCATTTTTAAAAAAGATGTCCAAGAATAATTCATAAAACAAAGCGATTAAATATATTTGCAAACAATTTACCGCATAACAAAGCAAACCTCAACATTAAAAAGGATAAACTGGCTGCCTAAATAGCATAGAAACAGCAACAAAATAATGAAGTTAAAAGAAATATCGCCCTTAAAAAAACAGCTGGTAAAATTTACGCTCATCGGTCTTTTGGCTGTTTCGGTCGATTTATTGTGCTATTTTATTTTGCTGAACACGCTTCCCGAAAAACTTTTCCAAGCAGTTGGCAACGAAGCCTTTTCCAAAAGTATTTCCTTTTTGTGCGGTATGACCGTAACGTACTTTCTCAACAAATTCTGGACCTGGAAAAAGAAAGACCGCTCACACAAAAGAATGGTGAAATTTGTGTTTTTATACGGCATCGCATTGCTTATAAACGTGGGCACAAACTCGGCATTGTTGTATATTTTGCACCAATACAGAAATTTCGTCGATTTGCCTTTCAAATACCTCATCGCTTTCGTGGGCGCCTCTGGCCTTAGTGCCTCCTTTAGTTTTATGGGACAAAAATTTTGGGTTTTTAAAACTACCAATACCGTGTTGGTGAATTAAAATAGGCTGAACCTGCCTGCCTTTTTGGAGGGCGTTCCCCTGCGGGTCAGGCTTTTCGCTCCAATCCGTCATTGCGAGCGCAGCGTGGCAATCTGTTGAACATATTGCTGAACAAACTCGCAATAAAAGGATTTCCGCTGCAATCCTTAACGCAAAATTGAATTACGATTTATGATTTTTGAATTACGAAAAATTGTGGCTATTATTGCCGTAACCCAATTTCTTTTTCAATTTTTGCGATGCACAAACCCAAATTTTTTTCAACTTCTTCGCTCCAAAAACGGATTACTTTCCAGCCATGCGATTTGAGGTAATTGTTTACTTCAATATCTCTTTGAATGTTTCTTTCTATTTTCTTTTGCCAATATTCCGTGTTTGTTTTAACGCGGTCTTTTTCGGTTTCCCAATCTTTTCCGTGAAAAAACTCACTGTCCACAAAAATGGCGATTTTTAGTTTTTTAAAAGTAATGTCGGGCGTGCCAAAAACGGTTTTGTTATTTTTGCGGTATCTATAACCCAAATGCCACAACGCTTTTGCCAAACGGACTTCATCTTTGGTTCCTGTGCTTCTTATGGCACTCATAATTTTGGAGCGTTGCTGTGGCGTAATGCGATCCATTTTATGGCATTATTTAAAACGAATTTGTAAATTTATTTTGAAATACAATTTTTCGTTTTCTTCATATAACCATCCGTAATAATATTTTTTTGTTCCCTTTTTTGTTCTTAGATGTCCTGGATTATCTCCATCTTCACCAGTTGATGGTTGCTCGAACATTGTATTATTTATCAAATATTCTCTAAAAAGATTAAAGTCATAAATATGAAAACATACAATATCCCTATCTTCTTTTGCAATTATAACGCCTCCAGTTGCATCATAAACACCGTGCCATGGCGTTTCTGATGTCATTCCCATAGCACATTCAGCTAAAAACCTTTTTAGTTTGTATTCATAAAGTTTTTGGCTGGATATTTCATTATTGTAAAAATTAAGAGGGTCTTTTTCTTCCAATATTTTAGAAATTTTTAATAAAGAAGTTTCTCTTTCAAGCCATCTATATAATAAAGAATATGCCAGAACTTCAGGTAAATCACCATCAATCATTTTCAAATTTCTCCAAAGTTGCTTTGATTGTACTTCTTTAAATTTAATTTTTAAACCAAGTTCACCATTAATTTTTTGAAGTCGTGCAGTGATTTTTGAAATATTACCCGATGGTTTGTAAGTTTCCTTGTTAAATTCATCTAAAGTAGTTTTTAGATCATTCTCAATTTCAAAAATAAAATTATTTCCAGGACCAGAGTTAAGGAATTTAAAAACCTGTTCATCTATAGTTATTATTTTAGATTCTAAAATAACTTTCTTGGATTGCAAAGATTGCAAATTTAAATTTTCACTAGAAGATTGAGAAACATTAGTCATCGGTTAATAATTATTCCAGCAAATTTGTTGATTGCTCAAATCATAGTTTTGTAAATATTCATCAAGTTTTTCCTCATCTTCAAAACTAATTTCAGGTTCAAATTTATCGTCAAAAAAATTTATAACCTCCATAATATTATTAAAAACACGAAAATGCCATCCTTCGTAGTTATAAACATATACAATTCTTTTTTTACTTGAACTTTCCAATAAAATAGTTTCAATTGTTCTTGAAGGCCGTATATAAAAAACTTCAATTTGATAAAAATTATTCATAGCTTGAAAACATTTTGATGATGATATTCTAAAAATTCTTTTGATGGAAGAAATTTATCTGGTAAAATAATTGATTGATTTTCGTAATTCAAAAAGAAATCAGTTACGGCATCTTCTTTTTTATATTCATTTAAATATTTTGAAACTTTAATTTTATAATCAGGGGTAATTGTTATAAAACCTTTGTCAAACGCCTTGTCATGAATTGAATTTAAACACAAACCATTATGAGGATTCAATCTAATTTTATCATCTTTTGCCCAAGGAACAATATGGCTTGCCACTAAAAAATCAGGAATTGACAAACCTGTAATGCAACACTTTAGATTATAAGATGACAGAATTGTTGAACGGAAAAAACTTTGATTGACTCTAGCTTTTATTATTGTTTCCCTTTCTCTTCCCAATGGTAAATCATCAATATTTATATTGGATGTTTTCTCTATTGGTTCATTAGCAAAATTGGAAATTAACACTTCACTTTCATAAGCGAGATTTTCCCAATTACTATTGAATTCATTCCATACAATTTCATCCAATTTACTTGCATTCGTCAATCCCACAATTCCTCTTTTCTTTAATTCTGGGTCGAAACTTCCAAAATTTCCTATTTTCATTTTTACAGAATTTGGGCTTCTCCCTATAATTTTTGCAGTTCTAATAATATCTGGGTGATTTGAACTAACTCTATTAAATGGAATTTTGCAATAAAGATTTAATGCTACTATAGTTTGTTCTCTTGTCCAATTTTCTCTAGCCATTTTTATTTTTGTGTTATTTAAGTGAAAATATTTTATGAAATTACCATTTATTTTCTCGTTTCTGAACAAATTTGAATACTTATATAAAGGATTATACAAATCTATTTGAATATAGCTTTTGGTGCAACGGCATATGAGGCACTGTTTATAAACATTTATAAAATTTCCACAAAAAAACGCCACTCTTTCGAATGGCGTATTTAGCTTATTCAATTACAATTATTGATTATCCCAAAACAAAAAAACCGCGCAAATTGCACGGTTTTTTTGAATTTACTTGTAATGTTAACTTAACGCTTGTTTAATTCTTTTAATGGCTTCACGCAATTGCGCTTCCGATGCGGCGTAGGAAATTCTTATGCAAGTTGGCGCGCCAAAAGCATCGCCGGTTACGGTTGCCACATTTGCTTCTGCCAATAAAAACATAGAGAAATCGGCGGCATTTTCTATTTTATGGCCTTTAATTTCTTTTCCGAAGAAATCAGAAACATCAGGAAAAACATAAAATGCGCCTCCGGGAACATTTAATTTAAATCCGTCAATTTCTCTCAATAAATCAATCACAATATCTCTGCGGCTGTGAAATTCATCAACCATATATTTAATTTTGGAAACCGGCGCCTGCAATGCCGCAATGGTGGCGCGCTGTGCAATGCTGTTGGCTCCAGATGTAATTTGGCCCTGCATTTTTGTGCACGCTTTCGCAATCCATTCCGGTGCGCCAATGTAACCAATGCGCCAGCCGGTCATCGCAAATGCTTTTGCAACGCCATTTACTGTGATGGTTCTGTTGTACATGCTTGGAATGGCAGCAAAACTAAAATTAGGCTCTCCGTAATTGATGTGTTCGTAAATTTCGTCTGAAAGAATGAAAATGTTAGGGTGTTTTTCCAACACTTCCGCAAAAGCCCTGTATTCCGTTTCACTATAAATGGTGCCGCTTGGGTTGTTTGGCGAATTGAAAAATACCATTTTTGTTTTTGGCGTAATGGCAGCTTCCAACTGTGCCGGCGTAATTTTAAAATCCGTTTCCACGGTGGAAGGAATTTCAATATACTTTGCTTCTGCCAAAATTGAAATGGCCGAATAACTTACCCAATATGGCGCAGGCAACAACACCTCATCTCCAGGATTTAACAATACCATCGCCACATTCGCAATAGATTGTTTTGCACCCGTTGAAACCACAATTTGATTGGGTTGGTAGGTTAAATTGTTGTCACGTTTAAATTTTTCGCAAATCGCCTTTTTTAAATCCACATAACCATCAACCGGACTGTAAGAGCTGTAATTGTCGTGAATGGCCTGGATTGCGGCTTCTTTAATAAAATCGGGCGTGTTAAAGTCGGGTTCCCCCAAACTTAAACTGATAATGTCTTTTCCCTGTTCTTTTAGCTCTCTGGCTTTTGCGGCCATGGCTAAGGTTTCTGAAACCGGTAAGTTGTTAATTCTGTCTGAAAGTTGGTTGGTCATAAAATAAAAATTTATGCGTACGCAGGCTTTGCGCCCATCGTTTTTAATTGATTAAAATGTTCTAAAATTGCCTTTGTAAATGTTTTATATTCGTTGTACGGCAAATTAAATTCCAAAGCCGTTTCTTTTACAATTTTAGCTAATTTTCCATAATGGATATGGGAAATATGGGGAAAAATATGGTGCTCTACCTGATGGTTTAATCCGCCTGTGTACCAAGAAATAAATTTATTGTTAGGGGCAAAATTGGTTGTGGTGTACAATTGATGCACCGCCCAGGTATGTTCCAAATTACCTTCTTTATCCGGCAAAGGCATTTCTGCCATTGGAACGATGTGTGCCAATTGAAATACAATGCTTAAAATGATTCCTGCGGTATAATGCATCACAAAAAAACCGATCAACACTTTCCACCAGACAATATCCAACACCAATAAAGGCAAAACAATCCACAGTAAGTAATAAATGATTTTGGTCACAATTAAAGTGGTCCATTCTGTGGCCGGATTTGGGAATTTTCCATAAGAAAGTTTGCGTTTCAAATACTTGCGCATCTGCCTAAAATCGGTGGTAATTGCCCAGTTAATGGTTAGCAATCCGTATAAAAAGAAGGAATAATATTTTTGAAATTGGTGTATTTTCAACCATTTTGAGTTTTTGTTAAAACGAATAATCCTGCCGGCATCAATATCCTCATCAAACCCGGGAATATTGGTAAAAGTGTGGTGCAATACATTGTGCTGCACTTTCCAGTTGTAAACGTTTCCGGCCAAAATGTACATGCTGCTTCCCATGATTTTGTTCACCCATTTTTTGCTCGAAAAAGATTCGTGATTGCTGTCGTGCATCACATTCATTCCAACGCCTGCCATGCCAATTCCAATCACAACGGTCAATAAAAGCAACACCCATTGTGGCATAGAAACTGTTAAAATAACAATTAATGGCGCTAAAAAAAGCCCAAACATAATAACAGCTTTGGTGTATAATGTCCAATTACCGGTGCGTTTTAGCCCATTTTCCTTGAAATAAGCGTTTACCCTTTTGTTGAGTGTTTTAAAAAAAATTGCTTTTTCAGTGCGAGAAAAGCTGATGGTATTGCTTGTCATAATAATATGTGTAAATCAATACATTACAGCGCCAAAATTACGCCATAAATGTTTTGTTAAATAACTTTTGTGAAAAATATAACATTTTTTCAAAAGATGTTAATTTAATTTAGGAAACCGTAATTTTGCGCTCACAACACTGCAAATATATGGATATCATTTTAAAATATTTCCCCGATTTATCGGAAAATCAAATCGCCCAATTTTCAAAATTAGAGGAATTATATGCTTTTTGGAATGCCCAAATCAATGTGATTTCAAGAAAAGACATTGATGAATTGCCCATTCGCCATGTGTTGCATTCGTTGGGAATTGCGATAGTGCAGCCATTTAAACCCAGTGCACGCATTTTGGATGTGGGAACAGGCGGCGGTTTTCCCGGAATCCCGTTGGCCATCTTGTTTCCTGAAACCCACTTTCATTTGGTTGATTCCATCGGAAAAAAAATTAAAGTGGTAAAGGAAGTTGCTGCCGCTTTGGATTTAAAAAATGTGAAAGCCGAAGCCATTAGGGCTGAAGAAGTGAAAGGGGAATTCGATTTTATAGTGAGCCGTGCCGTAACCAATATGGATGATTTTGTGAAATGGACCAAAGCCAAAATCGCCAAAAAACAACAACACGAATTGAAAAACGGCATCTTATATTTAAAAGGCGGCGATTTAACAGAAGAATTGCACAATTTCCCAAAAGCGCAATTGTTCGATTTGACCCACTATTTTGAAGAGGATTTTTTTGAAACCAAAAAAGTGGTCCATATTCCTTTAAAAAAGAAATAAAATCAACCAATAGAATTGTTGATGGTATTGTGCCATTCTCTACACATTAATTTTGTCAACATTTTTGCCGAAAAATCAAAAATATC
>JACUUQ010000016.1 GCA_014859175.1 Lutibacter sp.
CGTTTTTTGCCATATCGTCAGTATCTCCAACATCACTTAAAAAACCTGTAACGCCCTGAATATTAACTTCCGGCAAACCGCCTGAATTTGAAGAAATTACCGGCGTTCTTGCAGCCATTGCCTCCAATGCCGCCAAACCAAAACTTTCTGTTTCAGAAGGCAATAAAAATAAATCAGAATAACACAGCAACTTATTTACTTCATTGCTGTTTCCCAAAAAGAGCACTTTGTCTAAAATTCCCAATTTTTTAGCCTGATGTTCTATATTTTCCCTGTCCGGACCTTCGCCAACCAATAATAATTTAGACGGAATTTCCTTCTGAATCTTATAAAAAATATCAATAACATCTGAAGCTCTTTTTACTGGCCGCAAATTGCTGACATGCGTAATAATACGTTCATTTTCCTTTGCAATGGTATGACGCAAACATTCTTCTGAATGAATTTCGGGATATTTCTCAAAATCAATAAAATTATAAATAACCTTTATCTCTTTTGTGATGTTAAATAATCTGATGGTATCTTGACGTAAACTTTCTGATACTGTGGTGACTACATCAGAATTGTTAATGCTGAATTCAACTGCCGGCCTGTAATTCGGGTGGCTGCCCACCAAAGTAATGTCAGTTCCGTGCAAAGTAGTGACCACTTTTATGTCGATTCCTTTTTCCTTCAACATTTGTTTGGCCATATAAGCGGCATACGCGTGCGGAATTGCATAATGTACGTGCAGAATTTCTAAATTATAAGATTCAACAACTTCAACTATTTTACTGGACAAGGCCAATTCATAAGGCTGAAAATGAAATAAAGGATATTCTTCCACAAAAACTTCGTGAAAATGAATGTTATTCGAGAGAAAATCCAGCCGAACCGGCTGTTTATAGGTGATGAAATGTACTTGATGGCCTCTTTGCGCCAAAGCCATTCCTAATTCTGTCGCCACTACGCCACTTCCTCCAAACGTTGGATAACAAACGATACCTATTTTCATTTAATAATGAATAATTAACAGTAATTAATAATGAATAATTAAAAATTAGGGTTTAATTATAATAAGTACCCCAATTTTTCTTTGTATTTTTTGGGCGTTCCCACAAGGGTCGGGCTTTTCGTTACAATCTTTTATTGCGAAATAGCAATAAAAGGATTTCCTCTTCAATCCCTAACGCAAACGCTGTTTTAATTAGAACTTAGCCAAAATTAATAATTACCTTTTTTTTAACTTTTAACTTTTAACTTTTTTAAATTCCCCCTTCGGGGGCTAGGGGGCTTAATAATCGCCCAATGTTTCCGGATTTTGGTTTAAAGCAATTTCCAATTGCGAATCATTTGGCGCTTTTCCATGCCAAGCGTGGGTATGCATCATAAAATCAACGCCATTTCCCATCATCGTATGCAATAAGATACAAACCGGTTTTCCTTTGCCTGTCAACGATTTAGCTTCTGCCAAACCATTTCTAATGCTTTCAATATCATTTCCTTTTTCAACGTCTATAACAGTCCAGCCAAAAGCTTCAAACTTGGCTCTTAAACTGCCCAAAGGCATCACATCATCCGTTGCGCCGTCTATTTGCTGACCGTTATAATCTATTGTTGCAATATAATTGTCTATTTTTTTACCGGCAGCATACATCGCTGCTTCCCAAATTTGACCTTCCTGCATTTCACCGTCTCCGTGCAATGAATACACCAATTTAGAATCGCCATTTAATTTTTTTGCTTCTGCGGCACCAATGGCAACACTCATTCCCTGACCTAATGAACCCGATGAAATACGAATTCCCGGCAATCCATCATGGGTTGTTGGATGTCCTTGCAAACGCGAATTTAATTTTCTGAAAGTTGCCAATTCACTCACCGGAAAAAAGCCGCTTCGTGCTAAAACACTGTAAAAAAGCGGGGAAACATGCCCATTCGACAAAAAGAATAGATCTTCATTTTTTCCGTCCATCGTAAAATTGGTGGAATAATCCATTACGTCTTGGTACAAAACCGTTAAAAATTCGTTACAGCCCAATGAACCTCCTGGATGTCCAGAATTTACGGCGTGAACCATTCTAACAATATCTCTTCTTACTTGTTGCGCGAAATCCTGCAATTGTTGTGTTGTTGGCATTTGATGAATTTTAATTTTAAGGTAGCAAAAATACAGTTTTTGAATTTTGAATCACTGAAATAATAAAAAAATTATTGTACTGTTATTAACATCACGTTTTTTGATTTTTCTTTTTTGCTGCCGGAAACAAAACATTATTTAAAATCAATCGATATCCCGGTGAATTTGGATACAAAGAAAGTTCGGTTTTTGCGTCGCCAACTTTGTGCTGATAGTCTTCTGGGTCATGGCCGCCATAAAAAGTAAACATTCCTTTTCCTTTTACGCCATGAATGTAACGGGCTTCGCGATTCGATTTATTTTCTCCCATAACCAACACGTTCGATTTTACTGTTTCCCTGTCAAATGAAGTGGTTTGGCCCATAAAACCTTTAATTAACTGCGTATGGTTTTGGCATAACATAGTTGGAATTGGATCCCATTTTGCTGAATATTCCTGCAACGAAAAATAATCGGAAGTGCGGGTTATTTTTCTTTTTTGCGTCATATCGATGGAAGAAAATTCATATTCAACCGGATTTCTGACCAAGGCAAAATCTTTAAAAGCAAATGTTTTGTTGAAATCTATTTTTTGCTGATAATCAATTCCCGATGGATCTCCGTCAAACATGGTTTCACAAATATCCACGCCTTCTGCAGAAAGTGCGATGTCAAAACTGTCTGTTGCAGAACACATGGCAAACATAAATCCGCCGCCAATCACAAAATCCCTTATTTTTAAGGAAACTGCCAATTTTTGTTCCGAAACCTTGTTATAACCCAACTTTTTTGCCAATTCCTCGGCTTCTTTTTTTTGTTCAATATACCAAGGCGCCGTTCTGTATGCGCCATAAAACTTGCCAAACTGACCGGTAAAATCTTCGTGATGCAAGTGCAGCCATTCATACAACACCAATTTTTCCTCCAAAACTTCTTCATCATAAATTACATCGAAAGGAATTTCGGCATAGGTGAGCACCAAAGTCACGGCATCATCCCAAGGCAAACTTGTTTTTGGGGAATAAACGGCAATTTTAGGCGCTTTCTCGAGTGTAACCGCTTCCATATTTTGTGATGGACTGCTAATTTCTTCTAAAATTTTTGATGCTTCAGTATCGGAAATTATTTGAAAAGTAACGCCTCTAATTTTGCATTCGTTTCTGGTTGCTTCATTGTCTTCCAGTAAAAAAGAACCGCCTTCATAATTTAACAGCCATTTTGCCGTATTTCCTTTTTGAAGTGACCAATAGGTAATTCCATAGGCTTTTAAATGATTTGTTTGCGAAACATCATCCATTGGAATTAATATAAATGATGCAAATGTTGAGTGAAAAAAAAGCAATGATATTGCTATCAATGCTTTTTTGATGATTGAGAATCGGTGATTTTTTGTTTTAAAAATAACAAATTTAGAACGGCACATCGTCTTCATCATATTTATCGGGGGCATCGAAAGCGTCTTCTGCGCTGGCAAAATTGCGTTGAGGAATCGCGTTGTTCATTTTGGAATGAAATTCATTTGCATTGTCATCATCCAAATTACTGAATTGCGCCAAATGTGCCGTAAATTTAAGTCGGATATTGTCTAAACCGCCATTTCTGTGCTTGGCGACAATAAATTCTGCCTGACCTTCACAAGGCGATCTTTCTTCATCATCCCATTCTGTAAGTCCGTAATATTCAGGTCGATAAATAAAAGTTACAATGTCTGCATCTTGTTCAATCGCACCAGATTCCCGTAAATCCGAAAGTAAAGGACGTTTGCTTCCTCCACGTGTTTCAACAGCACGCGATAATTGCGAAAGCGCAATCACAGGAATATTCAATTCTTTGGCCAAGGCTTTTAAATTTCGTGAAATGGTTGAAATTTCCTGTTCCCGATTTCCGCCGCCTTTTTGCGCAGATCCTGCAGTCATTAACTGCAAATAGTCAATAATGATAATTTTTATTCCGTGCTGTGATGCCAAACGACGCGCTTTTGCACGCAAATCGAAAATGGACAACGACGGAGAATCGTCAATAAAAATAGGCGCTTTAGATAAGTTTTTAACTTTTACGTTTAGCTGTTCCCATTCATGAGGCTCCAAATTTCCTTTTCTTAATTTCCCGGATGAAATTCCAGTTTCACTGGAAATCATACGCGTAATTAATTGTACCGATGACATTTCCAATGAAAATATGGCAACCGGCTGATCAAAATCAATGGCCATATTTTTTGCCATCGACATTACAAAAGCCGTTTTTCCCATACCGGGACGTGCCGCTAAAATCACCAAATCTTGCGGTTGCCAACCAGAGGTCAACTCATCCAAACGGGTAAAACCGGTTGCAGTACCGCTCATCCCCTGTTTATTTCCTATTTCCTGAATTTTTTTAATCGCCTGAGCAACCAATCCTTCAGATGTTTCAGATCCCTTCTTTAAATTTCCTTGGGTAACTTCAAACAATTTTGTTTCTGCATCATCCAACAAATCAAAAACATCAATGGTTTCATCATAAGCCTCTTCAATAATTTCCGATGAAATGGTGATTAATTTTCGTTGAATAAATTTTTGAAGAATAATACGTGCGTGAAATTCGATATGTGCTGATGAAGCTACTTTTTGCGTTAAGCGAACCAAATAAAAATCGCCGCCAACAGCTTCTAAATTATTTGTTTTTCGCAACTGGTTTGCAACGGTCAATAAATCGGTTGGTTCAGAGTTTTTAAATAACGTAAAAATGGCTTCATAAATTAATTGATGCGCCTCTTTGTAAAAAACTTCGGGGTGTAAAATATCAATAACATCATCAACGCCCTTTTTATCAATCATCATGGCACCCAAAACCGCTTCTTCCAGATCTAATGCCTGAGGCGGAATTTTACCTTTCTCAAGGCTAATAATGGTGCTTTTTTTGGGCTTGAAGGATTGTACGGGCTGCAAATTTTTCACTTGTTTAATACGTTATATTTGTTTGTTAATCAATATTTTTTTACATAGAAAGTTATAATAATCCTTTAATGTACGTCTTTTTTTATCATAATAATCAATTATATTTTTAATTTTATGAAAAACCTGATTTTTATAAATAGCAATTATTACAAAGGCAAATGTAATTTTTAAAACACAATTTTGGTTGTATTTTTAATTATATTTTAAACATATTTTGTTAACAAGTTACTAATTTGTTAATAACTGATCAAACGCCAATTTCTGAGAAAATATTGCTTACTTTTGATCCATGAACAGGAAAAAAACGTATAAAATTCTCACGGTTTTGTTGGTGATGCAATGGGCTTTTCTTCGAATTATTGCCCAATATCCTACGGAAATTGAAAAATATTATTCGAACGGACTTTATATTTATATTTCAAAATTTTTAAATCTTCTCTTCGGATGGATTCCTTTTTCGGTTGGAGATATTTTATATGCAATTTTGTTGATTGTCATCCTAAAAAATATTTTCACCACTCTGAAAAATAGAAGAATTGGCCTAAAAAACACCTTCTTCAAAATTGGCGGATTTATTTCTGTGTTGTTTTTTCTTTTTCATTTAAACTGGGGATTAAACTATTTTAGGCAGCCTGTTCATAAAACACTTAATTTTGAAAGAGAAAAATATGCCACAAATGAATTGGTCGATTTTACCGAAAAACTGATCGTAAAAATCAATCAGGTACATCTTTCCATCACCAAAAACGACACAATTATTATAGATAACACCTTAGATAAAAAACAGCTTAAAGAGGTTTCTTACGATGTTTATGCACAATTTCAACAAAAATATCCGCAATATTCCCATAAAAATTTAAAGGCAAAACATTCCCTTTTCAGTTTGCCATTGACGTATATGGGCTTTGCAGGCTATTTAAATCCGATTACGAATGAAGCACAGGTAAATTCTTTGATTCCAAAAAACACCTATCCAATGATTGTTTGCCACGAATTGGCGCATCAAGTTGGCATTGCTTCGGAAAGTGAAGCCAATTTTATTGGGTATTTGGCCACCAAAAATTCAAACGATGCTTATTTTAATTACTCAGGATATTTAATGGCGCTGCGTTTTTGTTTGTATGAAATTTTTCAAAATGATCCGCAAAAATTCGAAACGCTAAAAGTTGAAATTAATAAGGGTATTTTAAAAGACATTCGGCAAAGTGAAGCTTTTTGGGAATCTTACCAAAACTGGTCAGAGCAATATTTTAAAACTTTTTACGATACTTTTTTAAAAGCCAATAAGCAAAAAGACGGAATGAAAAGCTACAATAAAGTGGTGGTGCTTTTAATTAATTACCACAAAAAAGAAGAATTATAGCTGATTTCTTTGGTGGTAAATATTCTTGAAAGGTAATTGTTCTTCCAAACAAAAATGCATTTTACTATTTTTTCCCTAAGCTCACTAGATTTATCTTTATTTTATTAAATTGCTGCCTGTAAAAATATTTTAGTGCAATAAAATTAATTTTACGAACCTAACTTTAAATTTCTTTTAATGAAAAAAATTCTTTTATTACTATTATTTTTGAGTACACTCGGCATAAATGCCCAGGAATATTTTCCGGCAAATACTGGTGTAAAAACAACAGAAACAACTACTTATGCGTTTACCAATGCAAAAATTTATGTAACGCCCACACAAGTTATTGAAAAAGGCACTTTACTGATTAAAGATGATAAAGTGGTTGATGTTGGCACCGCTGTTGCTATCCCTAAAAATGCCCAAATTATCGATTTAAAAGGTAAATCCATTTATCCGTCTTTTATCGATTTGTATGCAAATTTCGGCATTGAAATTCCGAAAGCTGTTCAAACCAATATGCGAAATTCAAGCACTGCGCCGCAATATGACGCAAGCCGTGAAGGCTATTATTGGAACGACCATATTCGTCCGGAAACCGATCCAATTTCCCTTTTTCAATTCGACAAAAAGCAGGCTAAAGAGTTGTTGAATGCAGGATTTGGTGTGGTGAATACGCATTTTCAGGATGGCATTATTAGAGGAAACGGACTTCTTGTCGCTTTAAATCCGAATGCTACAGATGCTTATCGCATTTTAGATTCGCGGTCGGCGCAGTATTTATCGTTCAAAAAAAGCACAAAATCAAGGCAAATTTATCCGAATTCCTTAATGGGCAGTATGGCCTTAATTCGCCAGGTTTATAATGATGCTTCGTGGTATTCAAAAGGTTTGGCAAAAAATAAGGATTTATCATTGGAAGCTATCAATAAAAATAAAAATTTGGTTCAAATTTTTGAAGCCGGAGGAAAACAAAATAATTTGCGTGCCGATAAAATTGGAGATGAATACGGAATTCAATATGTTATTTTGGGTGGCGGCGATGAATATGAAAACATTGAAGCCATAAAAACCACAAATGCAACGTATATTATTCCAGTGAATTTCAGAAAAGCTTATGATGTCAGCGAACCTTATTTAGCTGATAAAATTGCGCTTGGCGATATGCGAAAATGGAATCAGGAACCTGCAAACTTGAAACTATTGCATCAAAATAAAATTGCCTTTTCCCTGACCACAAACCAATTAAAATCCATTTCCGATTTCAATAAAAATCTGCAAAAAGCTTTTGAATATGGGTTTGATAAAACTGCAGCTTTGGAAGCTTTAACTACAGTTCCCGCAACTATTTTAGGAAAATACAATGAAATTGGTTCCTTAAGAAAAGGCAGTTATGCCAACTTTTTAATCACTTCCGGCGCATTGTTCGACAAGGAAACTACGTTATTTGAAAATTGGGTGCAAGGTTCAAAAAATGTGGTGAATTCGATGAATATTAAAGAAATTTCCGGCGATTATGCGCTTTCTTTAAACGGCAAAAATTACGATTTGTCCATTACTGGTAAATCTCCCAAATTAAAAGTTGAAGTAAAAGATGGCGATACCAAATTGAAATCGAAATTATTTTATGCCGACAATTGGTTAAGTCTGATGGTTAACAGTCAGGTAGATTCCACAAAATTCAACCGACTTATTGCAAGGGTTTATCCAAACTCCGATAATTTAAGCGGAACAGCTACAGATGAAAAAGGAATGGAATCTGCTTGGAATGCCGTCAAGAAAAATGATGCAAAAGAAAAAGAGAAAAAAGCTGAAATTGCGAAAACAACCATTTTGCCGATCACTTATCCAAATATTGCTTTCGGATTTACAGAAAAACCAAAACAAGAAACCATTTTATTCAAAAATGTAACTGTTTGGACCGGTGAAAATGACGGTATTTTAAAAAATACAGATGTGTTAATCACAGGCGGTAAAATCTCAAAAATTGGCGCAAACATATCGGCAAAAGAGGCAAAAATAATTGACGGAACCGGCAAACATTTAACGGCAGGAATTATCGACGAACATTCTCATATTGCCACTGTTGCCGTAAACGAATCTGGCCAAAATTCAACCGCTGAAGTTTCTTTGGAAGATGTTGTGGACGCAGACGATATTCAAATTTACAGAAGTTTGGCTGGCGGCGTAACCACAGTTCAGATTTTGCACGGATCCGCAAATCCGATTGGCGGACAAGCAGCGCTTGTAAAATTGAAATGGGGAGAAACTGCCGATAATTTGTTGTATAAAAACAACGATAAATTTATAAAATTTGCGTTGGGCGAAAATGTAAAACAAGCAAATTGGGGAAATACAGAAACCGTGCGTTTCCCGCAAACGAGAATGGGCGTTGAAGAAGTTTATGTGGATTATTTTCAAAGAGCCAAGGAATATGACATCATTAAAAAGAGCGGAAAACCTTTCAGAAAAGATACAGAAATGGAAATTTTGGGACAAATACTTAACAAAGAACGTTTTATATCTTGTCATTCCTACGTGCAAAGCGAAATAAATATGTTGATGAAAGTTGCCGATAAATTCAATTTTACGGTGAATACTTTCACACACATCTTGGAAGGTTACAAAGTTGCAGATAAAATGAAAGAACACGGCGCCGGCGCTTCCACTTTTTCAGATTGGTGGGCTTTTAAATATGAAGTAAAAGACGCCATCCCTTACAATGCATCAATTATGCACAAAGCCGGAGTTACCGTTGCCATCAACTCTGATGATGCAGAAATGAACCGACGTTTGAACCAGGAAGCCGCCAAAACAATAAAATATGGGGGCTTAACAGAAGAAGAAGCCTGGAAATTGGTCACCATCAATCCGGCAAAATTGCTTCACATCGATAACCGTGTTGGCAGTGTTAAAGTTGGAAAAGATGCCGATGTTGTTTTGTGGAACAACAATCCGCTTTCCATTTATGCAAAAGCCGAAAAAACGCTGGTTGAAGGCGTAGTTTATTTTGATACCGAAAGAGATTTACAGTTAAGGGCACAAGTAAAAGATGAACGAAATTCATTGATTAATATGATGTTGATTGAAAAAAATAACGGAAACGATGTTCAAGCTCCTACTAAAAAAACACCTGTGCATTTTCATTGCGATACGGTGCTAGAATTTTAAAAACTGAAGAAAATGAGAAAACAAACCATATACAACCTGCTATTTTTATTTTTAACAATAACTATCTCTGCACAGCAAACTCCGGCTTCAAAACAAACAGCCGATTACAGTATTGAAGGCGCAACGGCACATTTAGGAAACGGTGAATTCATTGAAAATTCCTTAATCATGTTTTCCAACGGAAAAATTACTTTTGTTGGCAGCGCTTTAGTGAAAATTGCCCGAATAGGAACAGTAATCAACGCAAGTGGAAAACACGTTTATCCGGGATTTATTATCGCAAATTCGAGTTTGGGATTGGGAGAAATTGATGCGGTGAGAGCTACTTTAGACGCAAATGAAATTGGCGGAATGATTCCGCATGTTCAAAGTTTGATAGCTTACAACGCTGAATCTAAAGTGGTTGAAAGCGTTCGCCCAAATGGCGTTCTTATCGGACAAATTACGCCAAGAGGCGGCGTTATTTCCGGAACTTCATCTATCGTGCAATTTGACGCTTGGAACTGGGAAGATGCGGCAATTAAAGTTAATGATGGCATTCATTTAAACTGGCCACAAAATTTTTCTGAAGGAAGGCCTTGGCGGGGAGAAGAAGCAGGTACAAAACCCAACAAAGAATATTTAAAAGAAGTTGAAAAAATTGTTTCATTTATCCAAAATGGAAAAAACTATTTAAATACTTCAAAATCACCAAAAAACTTGCCTTATGATGCGTTGGAAGGATTATTCAATGGATCAAAAAATTTATATGTTCACGCCAGCGGCGTAAAAGAAATTACCGATGCCATAAATTTTTCCAAAGAAATGGGAATCCCAAAATTGGTAATCGTAAACGGAAATGATGCGTATAAAATTGCCGATTTATTGGTTGAAAATAACATTCCCGTAATCATTCAAAGATCGCACCGATTGCCAAATAATGAGGATGACGATTATGATTTGCCTTATAAAACAGCAAAATTACTGGCAGAAAAAGGCGTGGTTGTTGCTATTGGCATGGAAGGAAATATGGAACGGATGAATTCGAGAAATTTGCCTTTTTACGCAGGAACTTGCGCCGCATTTGGATTAAGTAAAGAAGACGCTTTAAAGTTAATCACTTCCAACGCCTCAAAAATATTGGGAATTGATGCTTTTACGGGAACATTGGAAGTTGGAAAAGACGCAACCTTGTTTATTTCTGAAGGCGATGCTTTGGATATGAGAACCAATAAATTGACCGATGCTTTTATTCAAGGAAGAAAAATAAGTTTGGAAACCCACCAAACAGAATTATGGCAACGCTACGATAAAAAGTACAGCTCACAAGAATAGCTTATAGGCCCTGAAATAATTTTCAGGGCTTATTTTTTAATATTGCCTTATTTTTAAAATTTTAATTTTGAGTATCTTTGCCAATTATTTCAGGAAAATGCACAAACAAATAACAAGCGTTCAAAATTCAACTGTCAAAGAATTGGTCCAGCTTAAAGAAAAATCACGTTTACGTAAACAAACACAAACATTTATCATTGAAGGTTTGCGTGAAATTTCTTTGGCTATTCAGGGAAATTATGTGATTCAAACCATTTTGGCAGCTACATCAATTATAGCTCAAGAAGAAGTTGAAAAACTGCTTGATTCCGTAAATTATCCAATTGAAGTGATTGAAATTTCAAATAACGTTTACCAAAAATTGGCCTTGCGCGAATCTACCGAAGGAATTTTGGCTGTGGCAAAAAGCAAAGATTTATCTTTGAATTCTATTGTCTTCAAAAATGAAAATCCGTTAATTTTAGTTGCGGAAGCGCCTGAAAAACCAGGAAATATCGGGGCACTTTTAAGAACCGCGGATGCAGCCGGAATTGATGCCGTGCTTATTGCCAATTCGAAAACCGATATCTACAATCCAAATATCATTCGCTCCAGTATTGGCTGTGTTTTTACCACGCAAATAGCGACCGGGACAACTGCTGAAATTATTTCATTTTTAAAAGAACACCATACCAATATTTATGCAGCGGCTTTAACGGCTTCTGTTGAATATCAAACCATTGATTACACAAAACCCAGCGCCATCATTGTGGGAACAGAAGCAACCGGTTTGACTGATGAATGGCTTCAAAACACTTCAAAAAACATCATTATTCCTATGCGCGGCGCCATAGATTCTATGAATGTTTCCGTTAGCGCCGCAATCATTTTGTTTGAAGCTGTGAGACAACGGGGAAAATAAGTAATAAATCAGAATAGAGAATAAAGAAAATAGTCAAAAGGCCACAATTAAACGATTAAACAAATAACCGATTAAACAAGAATAATGACTCCAGAAAAAATATTTTACCTATTAATTGCCATCATCACTGTTAAATTTTTGTTCGACACTTTTATGGATTCCTTAAATGCAAAACACTTTAACGATGCCATTCCTGCCGAATTGGAAGGCATTTATAATGAAGCAGAATATTTAAAATCCCAGGCGTATAAAAAAGCAAATTATAAATTTTCTGCGATAACAAGCATCATTTCCATCATTGCCACTTTGTTGTTTTTTATTTTTGAAGGATTTGCTTTTGTTGATAATATAGCGCGTAGCTTTTCAGACAACAGCATTGTGATTACCTTAATTTTCTTCGGAATTATCATGTTTGCAAGTGATTTATTTTCACTTCCATTTTCTTATTATGCGACCTTTGTGATTGAAGAAAAATTTGGGTTCAACAAAACCACAAAAAAAACATTTGTGTTCGACAAAATAAAAAGCTGGATGATGATGATTTTTTTGGGTGGCGGCGTTTTGGCCTTGATCACTTGGTTTTATCAGCTCACAACAACCGATTTTTGGCTGTATGCCTGGGGATTAATGACTTTTATTACCGTTTTTATGAATCTTTTTTATTCTAAATTGATTGTCCCTATCTTTAACAAACAAACGCCTTTGGAAAACGGTGAATTAAAAAATGACATAGAAAATTTTGCAAAAAAAGTGGGTTTTAAACTCGACAATGTTTTTGTGATTGATGGCTCTAAAAGATCCACAAAATCAAATGCCTATTTTTCGGGATTCGGAAAACAAAAACGGGTTACACTTTATGATACTTTGATAAATGATTTGGAAACAGATGAAATAGTGGCTGTTTTAGCCCACGAAATTGGCCATTACAAAAAAAGACATATCATTTATAACCTATTTTTTTCAATTTTATCAACCGGATTAACGTTCTATATTTTATCGTTATTGGTGGGAAATGTAACCTTGTCAAAGGCTTTGGGCGTTGAGGCACCAAGTTTTCACATTGCGCTGATTGCGATCGGTATTTTATATGTGCCCATTTCTGAAATTACCAGCTTGTTAATGAACGCCTTATCCAGAAAATTTGAATATCAGGCAGATGATTATGCAAAAACAAATTTTAATGCAAATGCGTTAATTTCAGCCTTAAAAAAATTGTCTAAAAACAGTTTGAGCAACTTAACGCCGCATCCTTTGTATGTAAAAATTCATTACTCACACCCCACATTATTGCAACGTTTTTTAAATTTAAAAAAATAAATACAAATAATTGGTGAATCAATTTTAATCCCTATTTTTAAGCGATGACATACAATTTATCCATAGAGGAAGAAAATAAAGAAATTGCAAGGCGGTACAAGGATTTGTTAAAAGGCGCCTATCAAACATTTACGGATACCGACAAGAAAGAAATTAGAAAGGCTTTTGAGTTGGCTTTGGAAGCGCACAGCAAGCAACGCCGCTTAACCGGCGAGCCTTATATATTTCATCCTATCGCCGTTGCCAAAATTGTTGCCTATGAAATTGGGCTTCATGCCACTTCAATTATTGCAGCTTTATTGCACGACGTTGTTGAAGACACCAACTATACCATTGAGGATATTGAGCGAATGTTTGGCGAAACTGTTGCCAAGATTGTTTACGGATTAACAAAAATTTCTCACTTAAAGAAAGATCAGGATGCTTCTGTTCAGGCTGAGAATTTTAGAAAAATGCTCTTAACTTTAAATGATGATGTAAGGGTTATTTTGATAAAAATAGCCGACCGGTTACACAATATGCAAACCATGGATGCAATGCCGGCGGATAAGCAAGTAAAAATTGCCTCGGAAACCTTGTATATTTATGCACCGCTTGCACATCGTTTAGGTCTTTATAACATCAAAACAGAGTTGGAAAATCTTGGCTTGAAGTACACAGAACCTGAAGTTTATAATGAAATTAGGGACAGAGTTACCCAAAACAAAGAAGAGCAAAATAAGTATATTGAATCATTTTCTGACATTATCAGGGAATCTTTAGATAAAGAGGGTTTTAAATATTTCATAAAAGGCCGCAGAAAATCCATCTATTCCATTCATAAAAAAATGCTTTCCCAAGGCGTGAGTTACGATGAGATTTACGATAAGTTTGCCATAAGAATCATCTATAAATCAACGCCAAAAGATGAAAAATTTGATGCTTGGAAAATATATTCTATTGTAACCGATCATTTTAGACCAAATCCCAGCAGGTTACGTGATTGGATCAGCCAACCAAAATCAACCGGATATGAATCGCTTCATATTACAGTTATGGGTCCGCAGGGCAGATGGGTTGAAGTGCAAATCCGTTCAGAAAGAATGAATGAAATTGCCGAAAAAGGTTATGCTGCCCATTATAAATATAAAAATGCAAATGAACGCGAAAGCGGCTTGGAGGATTGGTTAAACAAAATCAAGGAATCTTTTGAAAATGCCAATGGCAGCGCAATAGATTTTGTGGAAGATTTTAAGTTAAATCTTTACGCCAAAGAAATTTTTGTTTTTACGCCAAATGGTGATTTAAAAGCTTTGCCAAAAAATGCCACCGCATTGGATTTTGCCTTCGCCATTCATACACAAGTTGGAATGAATTGCAGGGGCGCAAAAGTAAACGGGAAATTAAAACCGATAAGCCAGGTATTGCAAAGCGGCGACCAGGTGGAAATAATCACTTCAAAAAGTCAGAAGCCAACAATTGGCTGGTTGGATTTTGTGGTAACAGCAAGAGCTCGAAATCGGATAAAAAATGCGTTAAAAGAAAGCCAGAAGAAAATTGCCGAAGAAGGAAAAGTGATTTTAACGCGTAAACTCAAACATTTAAAAATTGATCTCAATGAAAAAGTGGTCAATGAACTTGTAACATTTTTTAAACTGCGAACAAGCCAAGATTTATTTTATAGAGTGGGAATTGGCTCAATTGACAATCCAATGTTAAAGGAATTCATTCACAAAAGAAATAATGCCTTTGTAAGCTTCTTCAAAAATAGAATTAAACGCAGTGCTAACAAGCAGGAACTTATTGAAAAAGATGAAATTGTGGACAAATATGATTCTTTGGTCTTCGGAAAAGAAGAAGAACAATTGGATTATAAAATGTCACCTTGCTGCAATCCAATTCCTGGCGATAAGGTTTTCGGATTTATTACCATTAACGACGGGATTAAAATTCACAAGCAAGATTGTCCGAATGCCATAAGTTTACAGGCAAATTACGCGTATCGAATTTTAAACGCCAAATGGATAGATTCAACAAAACAGGAATTTAAAGCCATCATAAAAATTTATGGGGTTGACCATGTTGGAATGGTAAATGAAATTACCCAAATTATTTCAAACAATATGAACGTAAATATTCACAGTTTAAATATTTCGGGCGATGATGGCCTTTTTGAGGGAAATATTACCGTAAGCGTAAAAAACAGGTCGCAGCTACAAAAATTATGCGATAATATTAAAAAAATTGAAGGAATTGATACTGTTGACAGAATTTATAAACATTAAATTTGTTCACAATTCAAAGTTGATAAATATGCTGCTTACCTTCCCTTTTATTAAAAAATTAGCATTAAATTTGTTCAGTTTTAAAACGCAATTAAGATAATTATGAGTAATGAAGATCAAAAAATTGTAAAGGCTGTTTTTGTGACTTTTCTTGAAGCAAACAGCCATAGAAAAACGCCCGAGCGATTTGCTATTTTACAAGAAATTTATAATTTAGACCATCATTTCGACATTGAGTCACTCTATATCCAAATGAAAAATAAAAATTATAGGGTGAGTCGGGCCACACTTTACAATACTATTGAATTATTATTGGAATCGGGTTTGGTAAGAAAACACCAGTTTGGCCAAAATCAGGCATTCTACGAAAAATCCTATTTCGACAAACAGCATGACCATGTTATTTTAACAGATACCGGTGAAGTTATTGAATTTTGCGATCCAAGAGTTCAAATTATTAAAAAGACCATTGAAGAAACTTTTAATATTGACATTCACAAACACTCTCTTTATTTTTACGGAACAAAGAAAACAAACAACAATTAACATATATAACTAAGCAAATGGCTGTAAATTTATTATTAGGACTGCAATGGGGAGATGAAGGAAAAGGCAAAATTGTAGACGTCCTCACGTCTAATTACGATATTATTGCACGATTTCAAGGAGGTCCAAATGCAGGGCATACCTTAATTTTTGATGGACACAAACACGTTTTACACACCATTCCTTCTGGTATTTTCCATAAAAACGCGATGAATTTAGTAGGCAACGGTGTGGTGATTGATCCTGTTATTTTCAAAAAAGAATTGGAAAACTTAGAGAAATTTAATTTAGACGTCAAATCTAAATTGTTAATTTCCAGAAAAGCCCACTTAATTTTACCCACGCATCGTTTGCTGGACGCAGCCAGTGAAACTTCAAAAGGAAAAGCCAAAATTGGATCAACCTTAAAAGGAATTGGCCCAACTTATATGGATAAAACCGGAAGAAATGGTATGCGTGTTGGAGATTTAGAAATGGAAGACTGGAAAGAAAAATACCATGCATTAACAGAGAAACACCTGAGAATGCTTGAATTCTTTAAAGTTGAACTTGAATATGATTTACCGGAATTGGAAAAAGAATTTTTTGAAGCAATTGCCGTATTAAAACAACTTCCTTTTATCGACAGTGAAGAATATTTAAATGAAGCCATAAAAAACAAAAAAACCATTTTGGCCGAAGGCGCACAAGGATCGATGTTAGATATTGATTTTGGAACTTATCCTTTTGTAACTTCCTCAAACACCACAGCAGCAGGTGCTTGCACAGGTTTAGGTGTAGCCCCAAGTAAAATTGGCGAGGTTTTTGGAATCTTTAAAGCCTACACCACACGCGTTGGTTCGGGACCATTTCCTACGGAATTGTTTGATGAAGACGGCGCAACCATGGGAAGAGTTGGACAAGAATTTGGCGCCACGACAGGAAGGCCACGTCGCTGCGGCTGGTTGGATTTAATAGCGTTAAAATACGCTGTTCAAATTAGCGGTGTCACCCAATTAATTATGATGAAAGGTGATGTGCTTTCAGGATTTTCAATAATAAAAGCCTGTACTTCATACAATTATCAAGGAAAAGAAATTAGTCATTTTCCCTATAATGTTGAAGAACATAATGTATCCCCTATTTATACCGAATTTAAAGGCTGGAAACAAGATTTAACAGGAATGACAAGTGCTGCAACAATGCCAAAAGAATTGACCGATTACATTAAGTTTATTGAAGATTTTGTTGAAGTTCCCATAAAAATTGTTTCTGTTGGTCCAGACCGAACGCAAACAATTGTAAGATAAAAAACAAAAAAGCTTCAAAATTTGAAGCTTTTTTATTTTAATCGGTTTTGGAAATTACCTGCTGTTTTTTCATTATTTTTGTAACAAAATAAATAAGTTTGAAAAAATTACTTTTCGTCGTTTTAATTGTTTTCAGTATTTCAGGATTTTCTCAAACAAAAAAAATTAAAATCCTAAGTGCTGACAATACATTCGTAAAGCCTGAATATCCAGGGGCAACCATCTCTGTCGGAAATGTTTTTATAGAACATGAAGGTGCGACTTTGCGATGCGACAAAGCCTATATTTATCAGGAAAAAAAGTTGATAAAAGCGATGGGAAACGTTGTGATAAACCAGGGCGACACCATTGTGCAAACCAGTAAATATGCCGATTATGATGCAAATTCAAAAATAGCGACCTCTTGGGGAAATGTGGTGTTGAAAGACGATGTAATGACCTTGCAAACAGATACTTTAAAATTTGACCGGGAAACGCAACAGCTTTTTTATAAAAGTGGCGGAACGATCACTGATGCAACAAATGTGTTAAAAAGCAGAATTGGCGATTATTATTTGCGCACCAAAAAATTTCAGGCTTTTACCAATGTTGAAGTTACCAATAAGGACAGTAAAGTGGTTTCAAACCATCTCGATTATTATACCAATACAGGAATCGCCGACCTTCACGGACCTTCAACCATCACTAGCAAACAAAATTCCATTTATACTGAAAAAGGGCACCACAATTCAAAAACAAATATTTCACATTTTTTAAAAAATTCTAAAATATTTTACAACGACCGCACTATTGAAGGCGATAGTTTATATTACAATAAAAACATCGAATTTGCTTCTGCAACAGGCAATATCATTGTGGTGGACACCATCAACAAATCGATCATAAAAGGAGGTTATGCCGAATATTTTAAATTGAAAGACTCAGTTTTTATAACAGAAAAAGCAGTGGCGATTTCTATCGTAGAAAAAGATTCTGTTTTTATTCATGGCAATAAGTTAATGGTTACCGGAAAGGTTGAAGATCGTATTGTGAGGGCTTTTAATCGCGTAAAATTCTTTAAATCAGATTTGCAGGGAAAATGCGATTCCTTAATCACTTTCGAAAAAACTGGATTAACCAAATTACTTGTAAATCCGGTAATGTGGACACAAGGAAATCAGATAACGGGTGATACCATTCATTTAATTTCTAATCCAAAAACAGAGCAACTCGATTCCTTAAAAATATTGAGCAATGCCTTTATGGTACAGAAAGATTCAGCAGGATTTAGCCAATTGAAGGGTAAAAATATGTATGGGAGGTTTGAAAAAAATGCATTAAAAACGCTAGATGTTGTGGGAAATAGCGAAGTTGTTTTCTATATCAGAAATGACCTGCAGGAATTGATTGGAATTACCAAAATGAAGAGCAGCAAAAATATTTTTATCACATTGGCAAACAATGAAATTGAAACCATTGATTTTATTGATAAACCCGACGGTAAAACCTATCCGCCTTCAAAACTTCCTAAAAATGAAGAACTTTTACAGGGATTTATTTGGCGAGAAACTGAACGTCCGCTCAACAAAGAAGGAATTTTTATTTATGATGAGATTGATCCTAAAAAAACAGAAA
Organism: Lutibacter sp.; assembly: GCA_014859175.1. GTDB lineage: Bacteria > Bacteroidota > Bacteroidia > Flavobacteriales > Flavobacteriaceae > Lutibacter. Next base: position 18,793 of record JACUUQ010000016.1, read on the forward strand.
ATACAGAAAAAGTAATCACAAAAAATTGAAAGAAGATTTTTTCAAATATCAGGCACAAACATCCCCTCACCCATTGGCCATAGAAATTTCCCACGCCAATGGAAGTTATATTTATGGATCAGACGGAAAAGAATATCTAGATTTTGTTGCCGGTGTTTCTGCGAATACTTTGGGACACAATCACCAAAAAATTTCACAGGCCATAAAGGACCAAGTTGATAAATATACCCACGTGATGGTTTATGGCGAATTTGTGCAGCAGCCACAAGTTGATCTGTGTAAATTATTGGCAGCAAATTTACCAAAGCCTTTAGAAACGGTTTATCTGACAAATTCAGGAACCGAAGCCACAGAAGGCGCTTTGAAATTGGCAAAACGTTTTACCGGAAGAAGTGAAATTATCGCGGCAAAATATGGGTATCACGGCAATACGCAGGGATCAATGAGTGTTTGCGGTGCCGAAGAACAAAATAGCGCTTTTAGGCCATTAATTCCCGGCATCAAATTTATAAAGTTCAATGATTTAAATGATTTAAATAAAATAACCACCAATACCGCCGGCGTTATATTAGAAACAATTCAAGGTGGCGCAGGTTTTATTGAGTCACAGAATGATTATTTAAAAAAAGTTAAAGATAGATGTCAAGAAGTTGGCACCTTGCTAATTTTGGATGAAATTCAATCTGGAATAGGCCGTACAGGAAAACTGTTCGGATTTGAAAATTACAATGTTGTTCCGGACATTATCGTTGCAGGAAAAGGTTTGGGTGGCGGAATGCCTATTGGCGCTTTTATTTCATCATTTGAAATTATGGACTGTTTAAAACAACATCCAAAACTTGGACATATCACTACTTTTGGAGGACATCCGGTAATTGCTGCCGCTGCGCTGGCAACGCTCGGGGAATTGCTTAGTTCAGACTTAATAGCACAAACACTTCAAAAGGAGGCTTTATTCAGAAAATTGTTGGTTCATCCCTTAATTTCAGAAATTAGAGGACGTGGTTTAATGCTGGCGCCTATGGTAGAAAGTAGTGAAATGGCCACTAAAATTATTTTAAAATGCCTAGATAGAGGTTTAATTATGTTTTGGTTGTTGTTTGAAGGAAAAGCCATCAGAATTACACCCCCGCTTACTATTTCAGAAGATGAAATTTATAAAGGCTGCAATATTCTTATTGAAGTTTTAAATGAAATTCTGGTAGAATTCCATACATCAATTAAATAGTTGATCCCCTAACCTATTATCAAATAACACATTCGTTAAAATTATGTTAATACAGTACTATCTTATACATAGTACTGTAACACTATTAGTTTTTGAGCGTCTTTAAATAAAAACACGGACAACTAAAAACCAATATTATGAAAGCAACAGATTTAAACAAATCAGAAAAAAGCAAAAAAAATGTGCCTTTTGCAAACTTTACAGCAACCAAACGTGTACAATGGGACAAATATAGAAGATATGGAATATTTGTTTCTTAAAAAACTACCGCAGTAAAATCGAAATTTACAGAAACAAAAAATGCACCAAATAGGTGCATTTTTTATGTGTAATTAGGATATAATTATTGATTCCCTAAAATAATTGGCATACCACTTTTTCCGCCTCCAATAACTATCACTTTGCTATTAGGAGATTCTGATAACTTAATAGTTGCTTCAATACCTTTATCTCGAAGAATTTGATCGTTCAAAGAAGCGCTCAAAATACGGTTGGCGTCAGCTTTACCTTTTGCCTCAATAATTTGTTTTTCAGCTTCTTTTGAAGCAGTTATTAATCGGAACTCATATTCCAAAGACCCTTGCTCTTGTTTTAACTTACTTTCAATAGCTGTCTTAATTGTTGGAGGTAAAGTTACATCCCTAACCAAAATTGCATTAAGCTGCACATATTGTGGCTCAACAATTTTTTTTGTTTCTTCAAAAATTTCTGATTGAATCGCATCACGTTTTGTGGAATATAATTGTTCTGGCGTGTATCTTCCAACAACGCTTCGTGTTGCTGACCGCACTGCAGGAATTATAACGCTTGAAAGATAATCTTGGCCTCTTGTTTGGTGTAATAACCCAACGGTAGCTGCAGTTGGCTGGTATAAAACAGACGCATCTAATTTAATTTCCAAACCATTGGCCGATAAAACTAACATTTCTCTTTCCAATAATTCTTGTTGTCTTACATTGTAAACAAATACCTTGTTCCAAGGTGCCACCACATGAAATCCTTCACCAAGCGGCAATTCATCTGTAACAACTCCGCCTCCAAAGGTTTTATACAACACTCCCACTTCACCGGAATTGATTGTTGTAGTTGATTTCGATAAAAAGATTATCAATATGATTACGCCTACTATAATTGGCATTAACGTTTTTGGCAATTGTAATTGTCCGTTGCTCATTTTTTTCTATTTTATTATTAATTTGTTCAAATATACGAAAGAAATTTATAATGGCTAAATTTGCTATAATATTTAAATATCTATAATACAGTTAGTTATTAAAATATTACAATCATTTATTGTTTTATTTCAAAAAGAAATCAAATCTTGCCATAATATTTTCGCGTAAACCATTCCAAACTTAATGAAAATACGATGAGACCTAAAATCCATTTCCAATCAACTAAAGGTGTTTTTGTAACATTGTTTTTTTGAATACTTTTAAAACGATTTTCATTAATCAAATAATCAATTAAATTTTGCTCTTGGTTGTTATAAAAAGTGAGTCCTTTTGTTTCATTTGCCAACTTTTTCAGCGGTTGTGCATTGGCATTGGTAAATTGTGATTCAATTTCAAAAGGCAGAATTTTAAAACTTCCGGAAACGCTGTGCCCCTTATTTTCAACAGAAACAGCATAAGTATATTCACCAAAAGGAATTATTGGAAGTTCCACAGCATACCTATTATTTAACGCCGAAAAAGGAATTTTTTTAGAGAATTTTGATGCTTCGTTTGAAACTGTTAACCAAAGTTTGTTTCTATTGTCAAAATTAAAATTTTCATCAACATAACTTGCGGAAATCTCGATAATTTCATTCGCATAATAAATGGGATTTATGGTTACACTCAGTCTGTTTTTTGAATCTGTTGAAACCAAATAGTGAATTAATCCATCCAAGCGTTCAAAACTTTTATTATCCAAAAAACTGTTCATTCGCCAACGCCAAGAATTTTCACCAAATAAAACAGCGGCTTTTTGTCCATTATTTTCAAAAGTGGCCAAAAGCGGTTTCTCTGTTCCTATATTTCCAATTTTTTGAAACAATAATGATTGGTTAGGAACCGAAAATCCAATTTCCCCAAAACGGTCTTCAATTGGGGCAAAATTTGAAAAACCGAGATCAGTACTCAAAAAGGAAGCGTAATTTGAATTAAAAATTGCCCCGTAATTTTCAAGTTCTGTACTAACTTTCTTTGAAAAACTAGATTGAACACTATTTAAAAAATTCCAATCGGTGCTTCTTCCCGTTATTACAAAATTATTTAACTTCTTTTGGTCGATTTCTGCAAAAATATTTTTGAACTGTGCGTTAGGCTGATAAAGAATAACCAATTGGTAATCAGCAATATTATTTTTATAATTTGCTATAGTTTCAACCTTAACCGTGCGCTGTTTATTGCTTTCGATAGACTTTTTCAACATGCCCAAATCGGGATGGACAATGGAGGTTAAAATTAGAATCTTAGATTTTTCTTCAATAACGTTGATGCTGAAATTTTTGGTGTTATTCTGCGTATTTTGCTCATTTTCCAACTGGTCAGCAGTGGCTGTATAAAATTGTGTTCCTATTGCATTGGCAGTTAAATAAAATGAAGCTTTTCTAACATTTTGCGCTTTTGAAAATTGAAATTTCTCGGTATAAACTTTTGATCCTTTATGGTAAACATTAAGATTTTTTGTAATTGGTTTGTTTCCCGTATAATTTATAAACAACTCAACCGGCAATTTATTATTGATAAAAGTGAACGGATTCACATTTAACTGGCCTATGTAAATATCTTCAAAAACAGTGGTGTCGCCAACAATAAAAGGAAAAACCGGACTTTTATAATTTACAAATTCTACCGAGTTTCCAACGGTTTGGTTTCCGTCGGAAATTAATATTACCGGACTTAAATCAGTTTTATATAATTTTGAAAACTCTTGAAAAGGCAGCGATAAGTTGGTTTGGCTTTCCTCGAAATTTAGTTCCGCTAAAGGATACAATCCGCTTCCAAAACCGAAAAAACTAATGTCGTATTTGTTATTTAACTCAGAATCATTCTTTAATTTTTCAACAAGATTTTTTAGGGCATCATTTTGCGAACTTAATTTAATGGACTTAGAATTATCTACCGCAACCAATAAATTTGGTTTAATAGTTTCAACATTGTTTTTTTTAAATGAAGGATTGATAAGCAACAACAATAGCAGAAAAATGGTCATAAATCTAAAAAAAGAGAGCCAATACGTTAATTGGCTCCTTTCTTTGTTTTTCCATAAATATTGAAAAACAGCTATAAATAACGCCAAAAAAGTCGCTAAGATTATCAATAACAATTTTTCAGTTTCCATTTAATATCAATGTAGTTGTTTAATTTTTGTGATTTTGAAGCGGGCACCAAATATCATATCAGGAATTGAAATATCAGATTTTCCCCCTTCGGGCCTGCCTGCCGGCGAGGTTGGGGTTAGGGGGCTTTACATTCCCCCATCAACACTCAATGTTTGTCCGGTAATATAAGAACTCATATCAGAAGCTAAAAATACACAGGCATTTGCAATATCTTCGGGCGTTCCTCCACGTTTTAACGGAATGGCATCTCGCCATTGCTTAACTGTTTCTTCAGGTAAACTCGCGGTCATTTCAGTTTCAATAAAGCCCGGTGCAATCACATTGCTTCTGATATTTCTTGAACCCAATTCCAAGGCAACCGATTTAGAAAAACCAATAATTCCGGCTTTGGAAGCCGCATAATTCGCTTGCCCGGCATTTCCTTTTAATCCGACAACGGAGCTCATATTAATAATAGAACCGGCACGCTGTTTCATCATTGGCCTGATAACTGCTTTTGTTAAATTGAAAACCGATTTTAAATTCACTTCAATCACCGTGTCAAAATCTTCTTCTGAAATGCGCATAAGCAAATTGTCCTTTGTAATTCCCGCATTGTTTATTAAAATATCTATTGTGCCAAATTCTTTAACAACCTCAGCCACCAACTCTTGTGCAGCTTCATAATTTGCCGCGTTTGATTGGTAGCCTTTTGCTTTTATGCCAAAACTCATCAATTCTTTTTCCAATGCTTCCGCAGCTTCCGCAGAAGAACTATAGGTAAAAGCAACATTTGCGCCTTGTTTTGCGAAAGTTTGGGCAATTCCTTTTCCAATTCCTCTGGTTGCTCCTGTAATTAAAGCTGTTTTATTTTCTAAAAGTTTCATTATATATTTTTAATTTGATTTTTAAAATTTTTAATTAGGTCAAATATACATAATTGTATAAAAATAAAGCGCGGCAGAATTGTCTCAATTATAAATTATTTAAGAAAACCCTTCAATAATCAAATTTTAAATAGAACAATCAATTTTAGGTAAATATTATCGAATTCTAATTATATTGCGAAATTCGTTATGATTTCACTAATTTATAACTTTAGTTACAAATTAGTTAATATAAAGTTAAATTTTTGTTATATATTGCCCAAATTAATTAACAAAAAAAACATTAACATGAACAAAAAAAAACAATTATTTTTTGCAATTTTCTCGTTTTTTACGATGGCAATATTTGCGCAATCGTATCAAGTTACGGGAAAAGTGACAGACGCAGATAACCAGCCATTGCCTGGTGTTTCTGTAGTCATTGAAGGAACCTCAAGAGGCACTACAACTGATTTTAACGGTGAGTATGCCATAATGGTCCAAAGCAGTGAAAACCTTATCTTTTCTTATGTGGGGTACAATGAAAGGAAATTACAAATGGATGGCACAAAAATATTTAATGTCACTCTGGTTTCAGGAGTTTCATTAAAAGAAGTTGTGGTTGTTGGATCAAGAAATCCTAACAGAACTGCAGTTGACACTTCAGTGCCAGTTGACATTATTAATGTTACCGAATTGATTACAGCCGGACCGCAAGTGAACTTAAATCAAATATTGAATTATGTGGCGCCTTCGTTTACCTCGAACACACAAACTATTTCTGATGGTACAGACCATATAGATCCCGCTTCCTTAAGAGGTTTGGGACCAGACCAGGTTTTGGTGTTAATCAATGGAAAAAGAAGACATAATTCTTCTTTGGTAAATGTGAACGGTACTTTTGGCCGAGGAAGTGTTGGTACCGATTTAAATGCAATTCCAGCCGCTTCCATTGAACGAATTGAAGTTTTAAGGGATGGCGCTGCTGCACAATACGGTTCTGACGCAATCGCCGGCGTTATTAACATTGTGTTAAAAAGAAGCGTTAACGAATTAAATCTAAATGTGACAACAGGGGCAAACTTTACAAAAAATGCAAACGATCAAACTGGCGGTGTTGATGGTGAAACAACCAATGTTAGCGCAAACTATGGTCTTCAGTTAGGCGATAAAGGAGGCTTCATCAACTTTACAGGTGATTTTGACGTTAGACAAGACTATAGCCGAATGAAAGAGTGGGAAGGAAACGTTTTTAATTTATACAATACCGTTGAAAGATTTGCGAATAATGCGGGTTACGATTTGTCTAAATTATTGGATGATGATGTTTCTGATGTTATTCAATATGGTAATGCTGCCGGCCTAAATTTAGATCCTAATGCCACAAAATCAGAATTAAGGGGTATTTTAAAAGCTGACAACACCAATGCTGAATTGGCTGCACGAGGTTTGGAAAGAAGTGATTTTAATATGAGGGTTGGACAGTCTTCTTTAAGAGGCGGCCGTTTCTTTGCAAACTTTTCCCTTCCGTTAAATGACAATGGCACTGAATTGTATTCATTTGCGGGGATTAGCTCAAGAACTGGAAATTCAGCTGGGTTTTACAGACAGCCTAATGAAAGCAGAACTTATACGCCTGCCTATATGAATGGTTTTTTGCCTGAAATTAATTCAACTATAACAGACAAATCTTTTGCGGTGGGTATCAAAGGCAAAATTTCTGACTGGGAAGTAGATTTTAGCAATACTTGGGGAAAAAATGCTTTTATGTACACCATTGGAAATACTTTTAACGCTTCCATGCAAAAAGCATCTCCTACTCTTTTTGATGCAGGCGGATTTTCATTTGCGCAAAATACCACCAATTTAGATATAAGCCAGTTTTTTGAAGATACTATGGAAGGCTTAAACGTAGCCTTTGGTGCTGAGTATAGGTTAGAAAACTATGAAATTGTGGCTGGAGAGCAAGCTTCTTATGCACAATATACAGCTGACGGACAAGTAATTACATTGGCCTCACAAGTTCCAGCAAAAGATTTCTTCGGCGCTTCAAGACCTGGAGGATCCCAAGTTTTTCCGGGATTTAGCCCTGCAAATGAACTTTCTAGAGGAAGAAGCAGCGTAGCGGGTTATTTTGATGTTGAAGCAGATGTTACCGATAATTTATTATTAAGTGGTGCAGCGCGTTATGAAGATTATTCTGATTTTGGTTCTACCTTAAATTTTAAAGTGGCCACCAGAATAAAAGCGAGTGAAAACACAAATATTAGAGCGGCTTTTAACACTGGTTTTAGGGCGCCGTCTTTACACCAATTAAATTTTAATTCTACCTCCACTATTTTTGATAACCTTGGAAATCCTCAAGAAGTGGGAACTTTTGCCAATGACAGCAGAGCGGCACAACTATTGGGCATTCCTCAATTAAAAGAGGAAACTTCCAGAAGCATAAGTTTAGGATTTACTTCAAAAATACCTGCAGCGCATTTAACATTGACTGTTGATGGTTACTTTGTGGGTATTGATGACAGAGTAGTTTATACAGGTCAATTTAAAGGACCTGGAACAGGAACAGAATTAGACAATTTATTGGCACAGGCTAATGCATCCGCTGCTTCATTTTTCGCAAATGCCATTGACACCGAATCAAAAGGTTTGGATGTGGTAATTACCCATGACGCGATGATAGGAACCAATGCGAAATTAAAATCTGATTTGTCAGGTACTTTTTCCAAAACCATAAAAGTTGGGGGCATCAAAGCTTCTGATGTATTGATTAATGCAGGCTTAGTGGGAACATATTTCCCTGAAGACAGCAGGGTTTATTTGGAAGAAGCGGTGCCAAGAACCAAAATTAATTTGTCAAATAGTTTAACTACAGACAAATTCAATGTATTCTTAAGAAACGTTTGGTTTGGTGAAGTCACTGAAGCAACCACAACTGTTGCCAACCAACAAGTTTTTGGTTCTAAATTGGTGACAGATTTATCTTTTGGCTATAAAGTAACCGGAAGCACAACTGTTACTGTTGGTGCAAATAACTTGTTTGATATTTATCCAGACAGAGCTGATGCTGCTTTTAACAACAGAAGTTTAGGCAGATTTGACTGGTCAAGAAGAGCGCAACAATTTGGTATTGGAGGCCGTTTCCTTTTTGCAAGATTGAATTTTGTTCTGAAATAGTATTTTTTAATAGATTACAAAAAAGGCTTCCCAAATTTGGGAAGCCTTTTTTGATTTTAGCAATATTATCTATGCAAAAAAACAGTGCTTTACGCTAAAACAATTGCTTTTTTTCCAATAATATGAAGTTCCGTAAATTCTTTTGAAATGACTAATATATTTCCATTTAAACAAGTGGATAGATCAATTTTGACATTGTCAACCTCCACTTTA